>CABUZF010000206.1 GCA_902495985.1 uncultured Collinsella sp. | reverse complement strand
GATCGGAGGTCAGGTAATCGAAGGTGCACTCGGCAACGTCCTTGCCGGTCTCGTCGGCAATGTAGTTGGCCATGGCAAATGATCCGCCCAGAACCTTAAAGGCGTTGAGGCCAAAGCGGTAGCTCTCGTCCTTAACGCACAGGTTGGACAGGCCCAGGCGCGCAGCCTGACCGTCCAGGCGGGCAAGCGGAGTGACGGTATATTGAGGGAACGACTGGTGGAAGGCGCGGGCCTTCTTCACGTGGTCGAGGCTCATGATTCCCAAGTGCTTGTCATCGCTCTTGGGCATCGTGTTGCCCGCCCACTGGATCTTATCGGCCATACGGTGAACTCCTTAAGTCCTCTCTTGCCGGCCCCCGCATACGCGTTTCAGCCCGATCCCATTCACACGGCTGAACTTTTATGTGGATGCCAAACAAAAAGTTTGTTAGTAATGTTCTATCACACTTTTTGATTGGCATACCTAACGAATTGTTTGTTGCCGTAATCGGTACTTTTTCGCCGCCGAACGGTCATGAATTGCCTTGTTGATGGATTTGTTTGCGGTCAAGTGTGGTTTATGGCACAGTGAGCCCAAACTAATTTTTAGGAAGGTACCCATGACCCCCGCACAGATTGAGTTTTACAAGCGCCTCGCACACGGTCTGGCGCTCCAATTTGGCCCCAACTGCGAAGTCGTCGTCCACGATCTGGAGACCGAGGACGTGGACCACTCCATCGTAGTGATCGAAAACGGCCACGTCAGCGGGCGCAAACTGGGTGACGGCCCCAGCCATATCGTGTTTGAGTCCATGCACGAGGGCGCCACCGATGTACACGACCGCGAGCCGTACCTCACTAAAACCACCGACGGTAAGCTGCTCAAATCGTCGACGATCTTTATCCGCAACGATGAGGGCAAACCCGTCGGCATTTTGGGCATCAACTTTGACATTACGCTTATGAAGGCTTTTGAGCGTTCGCTCGACGCCTTTACCGGCACCGGCGGCACGGGCTATACCGAGCCCGAGCCCATTACCAAGAACATCGGCGACCTGCTCGAGGACCTGCTGCACGAGTGCGAGCAGTTTGTGGGCAAGCCCGCGGCACTCATGACCAAAGACGAGCGCATTCGTGCCATTGGCTACCTCGACCGTCGCGGCGCCTTCCTCATTTCCAAGTCGAGCGAGCGCGCCTGCGAGTTCTTTGGCATCTCCAAGTACAGCTTCTATAGCTACCTCAATGAGGCCAAGGCTGCTGCCGGCGACAAGTAGGCACTCGCCTGGATTGCCCCTCCCCTTTTGGGCGCGAGTTCTGGAAAGCACGAATCCAAGACCGAGCCGCTTGGGAAGTTCCATATAATCGATGTCATTAGTATTTCGAAAGGATGGAACAGAATGGCGTTGAGCAAGGCATCATGCACCGGTCGCGGATTGATTCCGGCAATTGGTGGACATGTGCACCGCATGTTCGATGAGGGTGAAGACGACCTGTTTTCGCTGAGCCTTGACGACGTGATGGTTGATCGCCCGTGGACCGCCGACGAACTCATGGGCGGCGGGGCCCGCCCGTCAAGCCCCGATCCCGCGCTTGCGCCTAAGCCCGCATCTGCACCGACTCCTGCGCAGTCGCCTGTTTCGACGCCCGTGCCTACGCCCGCACCCACTTCGGCGCCCACGACCGCTCCCCGCCCCGCAAGCGACCCGTCCGAGACGGCGGCATTTCTCGCTGCAGCGACGCAGGGCAAATCGGCCGACAGCACTGTTATGTACAGCGCCCAGCAGTTGCCTGTTCCTGCGGCACGCAAGCCTCCGGTCGCAAGGCTCGATGAGCCCGTTGCCCATCAGGTTGCCTACGATTCCTGGGCTGCAACCGATCTGGATGAGACCTCTACCGGCATGCCGGCGCTCGATGTTCCAGTTAACCCGCTTTTTGCCGCCAACACGAGCGCCGCGGACTATGAGGGCGGTGCGGCATATTCCGGTTATTCCGATGGCTATGCTGGCACCGGTCGCATCGAGACCGAGGATTATGGCACCGCATCGAGCGATTATCTCAACAATCCGTACGCTGCCACGCCTGCACCGGAATATGACCCGGAGGCCGCGTCCGCGCCGGCATATACCAAAAGCACGGGCGAAGAGCGCTTCGCCGATTATTACGCCGAGGAAAAGGCGCTGCGTTTCTCGGAATTTCCGCAGGCAGTCAAGGTTGCCTTTATCGCCATTATCATTGCCCTGCTCGGCGCCATTGCGTTTGAGGGATTCCAGCTGTTCCGCGGCCCCACCCAAGCGGAGTCGGAGACCCAGCAAAAAGAGGACGACAACCAGTACCTGGACATCAACACCCTCAAGGGCGACCCCAACGACGAGGACGACGAGTAGCGAGGGCTGAAGGCGGCCACAGGATCCCGCATCCAGCACCAGCTTCTAAGTGCTGTTTTGTCATCCAACTACACTTTTCCGGATAATTTGCCCATCGAATTTGACACTTTTCCGAAGTTTTAAGGTGCCTATTTCGACACTTTTCCGTACTTTTGCACGGCTGATTTCGACACTTTTTCCGGATGAAAGCCGAATAATCACTTGGGAAACCAACGCCATCCGCGCGTCATTTCGCGGATGGCGCTTGATTTCTGTCCGTACACGTTGAGTCCGTACACGTTGATAGACTCCATCTTGCCCGCAAGGAGCGGGCGCGTTTTATCCAGAGTCGGGGTAGAGAGTTGGCTCCACGATCCCGACGCCAACCGGCCAAGAGGCACGGTGGCCCTGCCAACGTCGATGAAAGGAGTCCGTATGGACAATTTCTCCGTGCGCAGTGAGCGCAACTTCCACAACCTGGCAGCCAAGCCAAAACGAATGCATCTTCTGGACGAGCCGAGCGGCTATGCCTCGGCCATGGTCAAGAACAGCCTCTCCCACCAGATGCGCTTCACGGTACAGAAGCTCGGGGAAGAGCTCTGCGCCGCCGACAATCCACATGTGTTGCAGATCAAGCTGCTAGGAGACGGCTCGCGCGAGCCGTCCAGCTGGAAGCTCTTTGCCGACGGCGCGTGCGTTGCGGACGGATCCGGCGCCTTTGCCCGCGAGTGCTTCTGCGAGGGCGCCGAGGTGTTTCTAGACCTGTGCCGCGACGCCGTACGCGCGACCGAGCTGCACCAGTGGAGCCAGAGGAAGTACGAGCTGCTGAGCGCCGCGCGTGGGGTTGCGGGGATGTAGGCAGACGCAGGCGGCGTGCAGCCGTTGCACGCCGCCGCT
>CABUZF010000205.1 GCA_902495985.1 uncultured Collinsella sp. | reverse complement strand
TCGGTCAACATGTTCGAGATCGCGCACTCGCTGCACCGTCAGTTTGGAGGCGATCCCTGGTGTATCTACCGCGACAAGCACCTGCTGTCGTTTGTCGACAACCACGACGTGCCGCGCCTGGCGAGCATCCTCACCGACAAGTCCTGCCTGCGTCCCGCATACGGCATGCTCTTTGGCATGCCAGGAATCCCGTGCGTCTACTACGGCAGCGAGTGGGGGATTCCTGGCGAAAAGGGCGGTCCCGATGGCGACTGGGCGCTGCGACCTGCGCTCGATGAGCCTGCGCCCAACGAGCTGACGGCGTTCATCACGCAACTCGCACACCTTCGCTCGGCCGACGACGCGGCTGCCCGTGCTCTCAACTACGGTGCCTATCGCAACGTGGTGATCCAGAACAAGCAGCTGCTGTTCGAGCGCGCCTACGACGACGCGACGGTGCTCGTGGCGGTCAATGCCGTGAACGAGCCCTATACCTTTGGCGCCGGCGAGCTCAACGGCTCCTTTGTCGATTTGCTTGCCGATGATGCGCCCACGGTCGAGCTAACGGGCACCCTTGAGCTTGCACCCTACGAGGTGCGCTATCTGTTGAGGGCCTAGCTCGTGGCCGCGTCGGACGAGGGCTATCAACATATTGAGCATGGGTTTGAGCCCGTGTTTGACGAGCGCTCGCGCGTTTTGGTGTTGGGGTCGTTTCCCTCGGTACTCTCGCGTGCCAATGCCTTCTACTATGGCAATCCGCAGAACCGCTTTTGGCGCGTGATGGCCGCGTGCCTTGGTGCGCCCGTGCCGCCCAACGAGGGAGACTCTTTGGCGAGCGGCGGGCCCGCGACGCTTGACGCCTCGATTGCCGCCAAGCGGGCTATGCTGCTGAACGGCGGCGTGGCCCTGTGGGACGTGATCGAGAGCTGCGACATTAAGGGTTCGAGTGACGCCAGCATCAAAAACGTCGTTCCGGCGCATGTCGAGCGCATTACCGGCGCAGCTCCCATTGAGCAGGTGATATGCAACGGTGGTACAGCTGGTCGGCTCTACAAGCGCTATCTACAAGAACGCACGGGGCTGTCGGCCATCGCTCTGCCATCGACTAGTCCCGCCAATGCGGCATGGCGCCTGGAACGCCTTGTCGAGCGCTGGCGCGAGTCAGTTGACTGGGTCGCTCTGTAATTTAGATATTCGATTGAGCGTGGGCGCCGAGGCGTTTGATGATGGTGCGCCAGATCGGCGCGGGCAGCGCGGGCTTGACGCGCACCATGCCGTCGGCATCGACGCTACCGGCATTGCCACCGCCAAGCAGCTGCGCATGCTCAATGGAGCAGCCCATGCGCACAGCGCCCACAAGCTTATCCATCGCTTCCGAAAATGGCCGACGCAAGAGGCCCATACGCGGGGAGTGGCGAAGTGCTGCGATGCCGCTGCCGGCACAGATGACAACGCCGTCGCACCATGGCAGGTCACGTAGAATACTTGCCCGGTATAGGCGGTCGAGGACTTCGTCCGCCTGCTTGTTGTTTTTGGACACGGCCTGGACGACGACATAGATGCGTGTCTCTGTATTTCCAAGGCGATCGAGTATCTGCTCGACAGCGATCATAGCCTCATCATCAAATGCATCGTCAACAGCGAGCACCATGCCATCGACTGCACCGGTGTCATTTGCCTTCAAGTCGACTGGGCGGGGGAGTACGGTGCCAGAAAGCTGGGCATAGGCGGCGATGGCGTCCTGGAGGTCCCAAAGTAAAAACTCAAGATCGGCGCTATCGGGAATGCTGATATACGTAATGGTCTGCAATGTTTTTGGTACGTCGCCGCGCACGGTCGTCTCCATGCCGCCTCCTTTCCGGTTGGTTTCCGTTTAGGTTACACCGTCTGGCGGCGCCCCGCCGCGCTATCCTAGTGCAACCCTTGACGAAAGGAACGCCATGCGTCTGCCCATGAACACCTCGCTTGCCACGCTCAAGCCCTCCGGCATCCGTCGGATCAACGCGCTCGCCGCGCAGCACCCTGGATGCATTGCGCTCGCGCTCGGCGAGCCCGATTTTCCTACACCCGATGTGATTAGCGCCGAGGTGACCGCCGCGCTGGGCCGCGGCGACACGCACTATCCGCCCAACAACGGTCGCCCCGCCCTGCGCGAGGCGCTGTCTGCCTACATGGGGGACGCGGGCCTGGCGTTTTCGGCCGACGAGGTCATCCTGACCGACGGCGCGACCGAGGCCCTGTCGGCAACATTTATGGCTATGCTCAACCCCGGCGACGAGGTCATTATCCCCACGCCGGCCTTTGGCCTGTACGAGAGCATCGTCGTGGCCAATCATGCCAAAGCGGTCTTTTTGGATACAGAGCCTGCACGATTCCAGATTGACGAAGACGCACTTCGTGCTTGCGTGACACCGGCGACCAAAGCCATCGTCATCTGCTCGCCCAACAACCCCACGGGCTGCATCCTCAACGCGGCGTCGCTCGACGCCGTGGCACGCGTGGCAGAGCAGGCGGGCATCTACGTGGTCTGCGACGACGTATACAACCGCCTGGTCTATGTGGATGGCTACGAGCGCTTTGCCCAGCGCCACCCGGAGCTACGCGAGCAGACGGTGGTCATCGAGAGCTTCTCCAAGCCCTGGGCCATGACCGGCTGGCGCCTGGGTTGGCTCGCAGCCGCAGCCCCCGTCATCGCCGAGATCGCAAAAGCCCACCAATACTTAGTATCGAGCGCCGTCTCCTTCGAGATGGACGCCGCAGCCCGAGCCCTGACCGTTGACCCAACCCCCATGCTCAAAGTCTACCAAGCCCGCCGCGAACGCGTGCTCGCAGCCTTAGACGCCATGGGCCTCGACGTCGTGGAACCTGCAGGAGCCTTCTATGCCTTCCCCAGCATCAAACAGTACGGCCTAACAAGCGAAGCCTTCTGCATCAAGGCCATCGAAGAAGCCAACGTAGCCCTAGTCCCGGGAGACTGTTTCGGAACCGAAGGCCACATCCGCCTCAGCTACTGCGTTTCCGACCAAGATCTGGACGAAGGCCTAAATCGCCTGTCCACCTTCATTTCAACTTTATAGCCCAACGGGACGCAACACATCAGCCCACCGACCCAAGCATTATGAGTGGGGCGCGTCGCTCAACGGACGCGAGGATTCGCAACAAAGTTACCATGGCTCCGGCCGGGAGGGGCAGGGCGAGTTTTCCGTAGATTCCGCACGAGCCGAAGGCCACTTAATGTGGCCTTCGTGCGAGCCCAGGACTTG
>CABUZF010000204.1 GCA_902495985.1 uncultured Collinsella sp. | reverse complement strand
CGTTCCGCGCATTAAGACCATTGCCAGCACGTATTTTGAGGATGGCACCGACCTGCCGTACGTGCAGGAGTTTGGCGTGGCGAGCGACGGCATTGTGGAGCAGCCACGTATTGTCTCGGGCGGCATGGTCGACGATTCCTATATGCGCCTGGCAGCCGTGTCCGAGCTCAACATGCACTACGTGAGCACGCACTTTATGCACCCGGACGACCTTCTGGACCCCGATCGCGGTGCCAAGGAGGGATGGGAGGTCTACAAGGGCGGCCTGGTCGACTACCTGGAGTGGCTTACCAAATCCGCGCCCGACCTGCGGCACCAGACGGCGTCGGAGTGCTCCGGCGCCATCCAGCGCTTTTCGTCGGTTACGGTAAGCGTGGATACAAGTGCAGATGCCTGGACGCTCAACCTGGGCAATTTCCACGACGAGGCTTGGCTCATGTTCCGCGCCAATAATGGCGAGCCGGGTGCGGTGACGGGTGGCGAACTGACGCACCTTACGGGCAATCTGTATCTGCTCAAGGCAAATGATAAGACCGTGACGATCGAGCGCAAGGAGGGTGGCGATAAATGAGAATCTGCTTGGTACTCGAGGGTTGCTACCCCTATGTGCACGGCGGCGTATCCACCTGGATGCACGGCTACATTAAGGCCATGCCAGAGCACGAGTTTGTGTTGTGGGTGATTGGCGCGCATGCTGCCGACCGCGGCAAGTTTGTCTACGAGCTGCCCGGCAACGTGGTCGAGGTGCACGAGGTGTTTCTGGACGATGCCCTGCGGCTTTCGGGCGAGCAGCACGAAGCCAGTTTTAACGACCGTGAGCGCGAGGCGTTACGCCGTCTGGTGTCGCTCTCCAATCCGGACTGGGACGTGTTATTCGATATCTTCTACCGCCGTCGCGTGCATCCGCTCTCGTTTTTGCAGAGCCGCACGTTTATGGATATCTTTCGCGACGTGTGCCTGGCCGAGTATCCCTACACGCCCTTTGCCGATGCATTCCACACCATGCGCTCCATGTTGCTGCCCGTGCTCTACCTGTTGGGCAGCGAGGTGCCGGTGGCCGATGTGTACCATGCCATCTCGACCGGCTACGGTGGTCTGCTCGCCTGCCTGGGCTCAAGCGTTCACCATGCGCCGGTGCTGCTGACCGAGCATGGCATCTATACCCGCGAGCGCGAGGAAGAGATCATTCGCGCCGATTGGGTGGTGCCGTCGTTTAAGGACCGCTGGATTCGCTTTTTCTACCTGCTTTCGGAGGAGATCTACCGCCGCGCCTTCCGCGTGACCAGTTTGTTCCATAACGCTCGCAAGACGCAGATCGATATGGGTTGCGATGCAGACAAATGCCTGGTTATCCCCAACGGCATTCAGTTCGACCGCTTTAAGGACATTCCCTTAAAGCCCGATGACGGCTGGGTGGACATTGGCGCGGTGGTGCGCTTGGCGCCCATCAAGGACGTCAAGACAATGATTTATGCCTTCTTTGAGCTGCACGAGCGCCTGCCCAAGGTGCGCCTGCACATCATGGGCGGCGTGGACGACGAGGAGTACGGCGCCGAGTGCCACGCGCTGGTCGATACCCTAGGTGTGCGCGACCTGATCTTTACCGGCCGCGTCAACGTGGTCGAGTACATGGAAAAGCTCGACTTTACCATTTTGACGAGCATCTCCGAGGGCCAGCCGCTCAGCGTGCTGGAGTCGCTTGCGGCGCGTCGTCCCTGCGTGACGACCGAGGTCGGCTGCTGCCGCGAGCTGCTCGAGGGCGCCCCGGGCGACGACTTTGGCGTGGCGGGTTTTGTGACGCCGCCTATGTATCGTAAGGGCCTGGCCGATGCCATGGAGCGCATGTGCACAAGCCGCGCCCGTCGCATTGAGATGGGGGAGCGCGGGCAGCGTCGCGTTGCCACGTACTTTTTGCACGAGCAGATGCTCGCCAACTATCGCGCGCTGTACGACGAGACGGCGCGTGCGTTTGACCTGCCCAGAGAGGGGGAGTAGCCAGTGGCTGGAATCGGTTTTGAGCTCAAGCGCCTGTTTAGGCGCAAGGGTCTGTTTGCCACGATGCGCGCCTATGGCTACGCCGGCATTGTGTGCACGGGCCCCATGCTGTTGGGCGTGCTGCTCCAGGTGGGTATCTTGGTGCTGTGCGGTCTGTGGGGCGTAGGGCGTGCCAACCAGGATCTGCTGGTGTGCATGGTGACCTACACACTGCTGGCCTCGCTTTTGCTCACGAGCTTTTTCTCCATGCCGGTCACGCGCTTTTTGGCCGATATGTTGTTTGCCGAGCGCGAGGATGAGATCCTGCCTTCGTTTTGGGGATCTAATGCCATCATGCTCGTTGTGGGCACGGTGCTCTACGGCGTCTTTTTGCTGTTCTCGGGCGCCACGCTGCTGCAGGGGCTGCTGTGCCTGTGGCTGTTCAACATTATGATCGTCAATTGGAACGGCATGAGCTATCTAACTGCTATTAAGGATTACCGCGGTATCCTATGCAGCTTTGCGGCCGCCATTGTCGTGGCGTGCCTGTGCGCCCTGGCCGCGCTGGCGCTGGGTCTGCCGCCGGTCGAGGGCCTTTTGGCGTCAATTGCTCTGGGCTACGGCGTCATGCTCGCCTGGGACGTGGTGCTGCTGTACCGGTATTTTCCGCAGAGCGACCGCAGCCCCTGGCTCTTTTTACGGTGGCTTGATCAGTTTATGCCGTTGGCGCTCACGGGCTTGTTCACCAACCTGGGCCTCTTTGCGCATTTGGTGATAATTTGGGCCGGTCCCATTGGCGTGCAGGTCAAGGGCTTGTTTTATGGTGCGCCCTACCACGATGTGCCGGCGCTCATCGCGTTTTTGACGATCCTGGTCACGTCCGTCAACTTTGTGGTCTCAGTCGAGGTCAATTTCTATCCGCGCTACCGCGACTACTACAGCCTGTTCAACGACGGTGGCGTGGTGGGCGACATTGTGGTGGCCGAGGAGGAGATGCTCTCCACGCTCAACCGAGAACTACGGTTTTGCGCGCTCAAGCAGCTGTTTGTGACGGCGGCGGTCATCTCGCTCGAGACCACGGTGCTGTCGGCCCTACCGTTGGGCTTTAACAACCTGATGCACGGGTATTTTCGCACGTTGTGCGTGGGCTACGGCTTGTATGCCGTGGGCAATACGGTGTTGCTCATCTTGCTGTACTTTACCGACTACAAGGGGGCTGTGCTGGCCTCGGGGCTGTTTGCCGGTGTGGCCGGGCTGGCGACTGCCGTTTCT
>CABUZF010000203.1 GCA_902495985.1 uncultured Collinsella sp. | reverse complement strand
CCGTCGTTGGTGGCACTGCCGCCCAGACCAATATAGAGTGTCTTTGCGCCCATGCGAACCGCGCGAAGTATGAGCTCGCCCACGCCATAGGTTGTAGCAGCCAGCGCCGACGACTCCGCGCAAGGCGAGTACCCAATGCCGGCCGCCTCGGCCATCTCGATGACCGCGGACTCGCGCTCGACATCAACCAGCATCCGGGCAGCCACGCGGTCGCCCAAGGGTCCCGCAACCTCGCAGGTCGAAAGCTCGCCCCCGCGCACGGCAATGGCGTCGAGCGTTCCCTCGCCACCGTCTGCCAGCGGCAAAGCGCTCAGCTCGGCATCGGGCCACACGTGGCGCACGCCTTCGGCAACCGCCGCCTCCGCCTGCGCACTCGACACGCTGCCCTTAAAGGAGTCGATCGCCAGCAGCACACGGCGGGGCCGACGGCATGCAGGACCAAAGTCAACCGCCGTGCCAGCATCCTCACCGGCACCTGCAAGCGCTGCGGCGTGAGCGGCGTGTGCTTCAAGATCGGCCCCACAACCGCAATCAGCGCCGCCCGCTCCGCGCAGACCGCCAAAATAGCTACTTAGCAGCTCGCGGCATTCATCCGCCAGGACCCCAGCCGTCACGTTAAACCGATGATTCAGGCGCGAATCGGCATTCAGGTCATACAGCGAACCCAGCGCGCCCGCCTTGGCATCAGCCGCGCCATACACGCAGCGCCCCGCGCGCGCGTTAACCATAAGCCCCGCACACATGCAGCATGGCTCGAGCGTCACGTAGACCGTGCAATCGGAAAGGCGCCAGCGACCGAGCGACCGAGCGGCAGCGCACAGGGCCGCGAACTCTGCATGAGCCGAAGGATCCTGGTCGAGCTCGCGCCGATTGTGCGCCCTCGCGACGATCTCACCGTCGCGCACTACCACGGCACCAATGGGGACTTCGCCCACCGCCGCGGCGGCGCGCGCCTCGGCCAGCGCCTCGCGCATGAACTTCTCGTCGATTTCGGTGATCGTCATCGTTCGCCTTCCCTGTTGCAAATTCAAAACGATGCTATCATTACGACTCACGGAGAGATGGCAGAGCGGTTGAATGCGGCGGTCTTGAAAACCGTTGAGCGCGAGAGCGTTCCGGGGGTTCGAATCCCCCTCTCTCCGCCACTCCTAGTGATGCACCGGTGTCATGGTCCGCTCAAACAGC
The DNA here is from genome assembly GCA_902495985.1 of uncultured Collinsella sp. GTDB lineage: Bacteria > Actinomycetota > Coriobacteriia > Coriobacteriales > Coriobacteriaceae > Collinsella. The sequence continues at coordinate 2,093 of CABUZF010000203.1, read as the reverse complement.
GCATCGACCACGTCGGCTATCTCAGGTCGACGCTCAAGATCGTGGCCTGATTCCCACCATATCGTGAAAAGACGAATAATACCGCCGGCGACAAACTCAGACGTCGTCTCGAGTGACACGGGGGCCAGGGCATCCTCGGCAAGCACGTTCATCACACGCTCGCGGATGGAGCGGGCAATGCGGTCGCAAATAACGTTGGTCAACATGCCCGACATGCTGCTTGCCAAAATGTTGTCCATGAGCCGCTCGTGCGTCAGAATCAAATCCATGGCATCGTCCAAAATCGCGTGCCGAAGCGCGCGCACGTCCTCGGCAGACACCGCGCCGGCCTCATCGGGCTGTTTTTGCGGCAAGCCCGACATGAGCTCATCGATATAAAAGGCAAAGTAATCGTTCTTGTCGCGAAAGTGCTTGTAGAACGTCGTGCGGCGAATCATGGCCCGGTCGCACAGCATGGCGACCGTCAGGTCCTCAAACCGATGCTCCTCGAGAAGCTCGGTGAAGGCATCGAACAGGGAGCGGTAGGTTTTCTTAATGCGAAGGTCCACTGGTATCGCCATCCTCAGGGCAAAGACAACACTCGTCAATCTGTCGCATATCTTACACCTGTACCTCGCGCGCTTTGCCCCGGTGCCGGCCCCGCCGAAAACACAACGCTTACCGGAAAGTTCGGCACGGCAAAACGTTGCGGGTATACTAGTAGCGTTATACCAACGGCAGCTGGCGCATGCCGCCGCGGCCATTCGAAACGGAGACATCATGCTTCCCGTCATCATCGGCATCGTTGTTGTCATTGTGATTGCCTGCGCCATCGCCGGCATCTACAACAACATGGTCACCAAGCGTAACCGCATCGATAACGCCTGGCAGAACATCGATACGCAGCTGCAGCGCCGCAACGACCTGATCCCCAACCTGGTCGAAACCGTCAAAGGCTATGCCAAGCACGAGCAGGAGACGCTCTCCGCCGTGATCAGCGCGCGTAACACCGCCGTCAAGGCCACCACGCCCGAGGCCAAGATGGAAGCCGACAACGTGCTGACCGGCGCACTGCGCCAGCTCTTCGCTGTGGCCGAGGCCTATCCCGATCTTAAGGCAAACACCAACTTTACGCAGCTGCAGGCATCGCTCGAGGACACCGAGAACAAGATTAGCTATGCACGCCAGAGCTACAACGACTGCGTGCTCAGCTACAACAACGCCATTCAGACGTTCCCGGCTGTCATCTTTGCTGGCATCTTCCAGTTTAAGGAGCGCCAGGGCTTCGAGGCCGCCGAAGCAGCCCGTCAGGCCCCGACCGTCAAGTTCTAGTAGTTTGGCAGCGCATCCTTAATCGGCCAAATGCATAAACCGCCCCGTCGAATGCATACTTCGACGGGGCGGTTTCCTTTTTCGCGAAGGTCCCCCTCAAGGCGCCGTGCATTTTTGGGAGTATTCAGCATAACCAAGAGTTTCGGGCGCCACGATAAATGCCAAAGACCGCGAATATCCCTACAAATCAAACGCTGTCAGCCCATAACCCCGCCCATCATTCGTAGAAAACATCGAGAAATCCCGATTTTTTGCCCGAGGCCGGTATGCAGGGGTCTTCGATTGCAGAATACTCGCAAAAATGCACGTCGCCACCACCCCCACATGGCGCGAACCAAAACAAAAGCGCGGCCTAAAAGGCCGCGCATCATTTTTAATTCAGATTAATTATTGTTCGTTGTGACATCGCCGAGCCCGCAGGGCGGAGAGTAAGTTCCCTCCCGGCGCATTCCGCAGGACGCAAGAAGCCCTCGCCGCACGAAGTGCGCAGCGAGGGCTTCTTGCATGTCCGAGGACGCGCCGGGAGGGAACTTACTCTCCGCCCGGGCAGGTAAGACGAATTACGCGACGGTGTAAACCCAGTTGTGCTTATCCTCAACAGCACCAGACTGGATGCCCGTCAGGGTCTCGCGGAGCTTCTTCATCACAGGACCGATCTCGGTGTAGCCAGCCGGGAAGGTCACGGTCTCGTCAGCACCATAGACCTTGTTGTCGATCTCGCCAACCGGGGAGATGACGGCAGCGGTGCCGCACAGGCCGCACTCCACAAAGGTACCGGCCTT
>CABUZF010000202.1 GCA_902495985.1 uncultured Collinsella sp. | reverse complement strand
TACGTCGTTTGAGGTGCCGGCGAGCATCAAGGTGGGCGACGATACCGTCACCGATGCCGACAAGCGCGACTATGGCATGACCATGGATGTGCGCGAGATGATGCGCCGTTCGTCCAATGTGGGCTTTGTCCTGGTGGGGCGCAAGATCGGTGCCGACGACTTTGCCGCCTATGTGGACAAGTGGGGCATCGGTCACAGCTCCGGTGTCGATTTTCCGGGCGAGAGCCTGGGCATCGTCAAGGAGCGTGACCAGTATGACGGCGCCACGCTGGGCTCGATGAGCTTTGGACAGGCGCTGTCCGTCTCGCCGATTGAGATTGCACGTGCCGTGGGCGGCATCGCCAACGGCGGCGTGATGATGACCCCGCACTTCTATAAGTCCAGCAAAGGCGACGAGAAGGACTGGGGCGAAGGCGAACGCGCGATTTCTGAGGACGCCGCATCCCAGGTGACATCGTGCATGCAGACGGTCGTGTCCGAGGGAACGGGCGTTGGCGGCGCGGTTGACGGCTATGACGTGGCGGGTAAGACCGGTACGGCCGAACGTGCCGACGAGAACGGCGGCTACCTCAAGGAGAACTACATGTCGTCCTTTATGGGCTTTGCACCGGCACAATCGCCCAAGGTGCTGTGCTATATCACGCTCGACGGAACGCCGAGCGGCTCAGATGCCGCTGCGGTGCCGTTCCAGTCCATTATGGCCAACGCGCTCGACGTGCTGGGTATCCCGCGCACGAGGTAGGGGGTTACAATCTTTGGGGCGTGGTTTGTTGTCCCATATGAGGGGTGTTCACATGCCCTGCACCACGCATGCGCGGCGCTGGGATACAATACGCCGATAGCATTATTAGGTTTACAGGGGAGCTGCAATGATAGAGATCGCCGTCAACAACCTCGCGGCCGCAACAGGGGCCCGAACCGTGACGGGAGAAGCCGATCGGGTATGCCGCGGGTGCGTTATCGACTCGCGTCAGGTCGAGGAAGGGACGATTTTCGTCGCCTTTCCCGGTGAAAACGTCGACGGCAATGATTTTGCTTCCCGTGCCGTCCAGTCGGGTGCCGGCGCCGTCGTGATGACGCGTGAGCCCGAGGCTGAGCTGGTCTCGCTGGCGCAGGACAAGGGCTGTGCCATCTTGCTGACCGATGATCCCGAGGAGTTTCTGCTGCGTTTGGCGCACGCGTACCGTCTGGAGCTTGGCTGCCTGGTCGTTGGCATTACCGGTTCCATCGGCAAGACGACGACCAAGGACGTGCTCGCCGCCGTGCTCGCCAAGCGCTATCGTGTCTGGGCCACCAAGGGCAATTTCAATAACCTGATCGGCATGCCGCTCACGGTGCTTTCCGCTCCGGCCGATACCGAGGTCCTGGTGCTCGAGATGGGCATGAACCATTTCCACGAGATTGAGCGCCTGTCCCAGTCCGCCAATCCCAACCTTGCCATCGTGAGCAAGATTGGCACCTCTCATATCGGCATTTTGGGTAGCCGCGAGAACATCGCCCGCGCTAAGGCCGAGATTGTCCAGGGTATGTGCGCCGCTGGCGACTTCTTGCCGCTGCTGGTTTTGGGCGGCGAGGACGACTTTACGCCGTTCATTCGCGATACGTTCGCCCAGCCTGCTGGTATCGACGTGATGCTGGCCGGCGTCTCGGACGATGATGAGGTCCGTGCCCGCGACGTTCGTGTTGATGACGAGGGCCGTCCGGTCTTTACGCTCGATTTTGGCCAGGGTGAGACGATCGATACCATGCTTGCCATCCCCGGCGTGCAGTCCGTTCCTAATGCCGTTAAGGCCGCCGCGGTTGCCTATCGCTTGGGCGTGACGCCCGAGCAGATCGATGCTGCCTTTAGGGGCCTCACGATCACCGGTCACCGCCAGGAGATCAAGCGCGCCAAGAGCGGTGCCCGCGTCATCGACGATTCCTATAACGCCAGTGCCGAATCCATGGCTGCTGGCCTCGATCTGCTGTGCTCGCTTTCGTGCACGGGGTCTCGTATGGCGATCCTGGGCGAGATGGGCGAGATGGGCGATGAGGCTCCTCGCATGCATGAGCTCGTGGGCGCCTATGCCGCCGCCAAGAAGCTCGACATGCTGGCGTGCGTGGGTGGTGAGCTGGCCCAGCTTATGGCCGATGCCGCGCGCATGATGGGCATGGACGAGGACCGCATCCAGGTGTTCTCCGATTATCAGCAGGTGCTCGACCGCATGGGCGGCGCGCTTGAAAAACATGATGTTGTACTGGTCAAGGGTTCCCGCTTTGTTGAGCTCGACCGCTTTGTGGAAGGTGTGTGCTAGCCCATGTTCGGCAATCCCTCGTATCCAACGTATCAGGCTTTTTTGGGGCTTGGCATCGCCGCCGCCATTGCGCTGCTGCTCATGCCGTGGTGGATCAAGCTGCTCAAGGTCGAGGGTATCGGCCAGCAGGTTCGTGCCGACGGCCCCAAGCGTCATTTGGTTAAGCAGGGAACGCCCACCATGGGTGGCGTTGTCATCCTCGTCGCGATTTCGCTGACCTGCCTGCTGATGGGCAGGCTCACCACCGAGCTCGTGCTCGTGCTGCTCGCCACGCTGGCGACCGGCGTGCTGGGCCTGATCGACGACCTGACCTCCGTTACGCATGGGCGCTCGCTCGGTCTGACGCCTCATGCCAAGATGATCGGTCTAACCATTATCTGTGTCACCTTTACGGTACTTGCCGTCAACTGGTGCGGCGTCGCCCCCGAGATTCGTTTTCCCGGCGGCCTGACGATTGACCTCGGTGTTCTTTCGACCACTATCTGCGGCCTTTCGTTCCCGTGGCTTTACATTGTCTTTTGCTGGCTGATGATCGCCGGTCTTTCTAATGCCGTGAACCTGACTGATGGCCTTGACGGTCTTGCTGGCGGCACCTCCATGATTGCCATGCTCGCCATGGCTGCCATGGCGTTTTTGCGCGGAGACGTGAACCTGTCCATCTTCTGCACCGCGTGTGCCGGTGCCTGCTTGGGCTTTCTGTGGTTCAACTGCTATCCGGCGAGCATCTTTATGGGCGATACCGGCTCGCTTGCCCTAGGCGCCGCGTTTGCCTGCACGTCCATCATGACCAACACCGAGGTCGTCTCCCTCATCATCGGCGGCCTGTTTATCGTTGAGACCCTGTCGGTCATGATTCAGGTTGTCTACTTCCACTTTACGCACAAGCGCGTCTTCCTTATGGCGCCCATCCATCATCATTTCGAAAAGAAGGGCTGGGCCGAGACCAAGGTCGTCATCCGTTTTTGGATTATCGCTGCTGCCTTTGGT
>CABUZF010000201.1 GCA_902495985.1 uncultured Collinsella sp. | reverse complement strand
GCGTGCTGTCGGCGCGAAGGGCAACGTAGGGGTTGCCGGCGTAGTCGGGAATGCTGCTGAGGTATACGCCGCGGGCGTGGTTAAGATCGGGGTTTTCGACCTCGTCGATGGGGGTGGCGGCGCCATCTTCGGAGGCACCGTCGCCGGTGCCGGTCGCGGCGGAATCGGAGCCAACGCCAGAGTCCTGGCTGTTTTGGGAGTCCGAGGAGCTCGCCGTTCCCGATTCGAGGCGGGCGACCAGGTCCGCCTCGTCGTCGGTGCGGCTGGGGCTCTCGTTTTGTTTTTCGGCCAGAGCCGCCGCCTGTTCATCGCTTTGCGGCGACAGCAGCTTGGGAGCTCCGTCGAGCGATCCCGTAAACAGCGCAAACCCCAGCACCACGGCGGTGCCGATGGAAAGTACTTGCTTGTAGGCGGACTTGCGCGACATTGAGGCTCCTGGAGGGACGGTTGGGAATCTACCAGTCTAGCAGGAGCCGGCAGGGGCCGTTCTATCGAACAAATACTTAAGATTTGGGACAAACACTACTGATTAATTTGTCCCGCGGTCTAGATCGAGGTGGAGTCGAGCCAGTTGAGCTTGCACTCGAGAATGCGCTGCTCGCCGGGTTCGCTGCTGCCGTCAAGTAGGGCGAGCAGCATCTCGGCTGCTTCGCGACCTTCCTGGTCGACGGGCTCGATGATGGTGGAGACGGTCGGCGTGGTGAGATTAGTCCAGTCTTCGCAGTTGAGTCCCAAAAGGCCGATTTGCTGCGGAAGCAGATGGGCCATGGGCTGAAGCGCCTTGTAGACGCGGGGGAGCGCCCATTGGTTTTGGACAAAGATGAGCGTACGCTTGGCGGGATTGAACTTGAATTTAAAGTACTCGGTAAGCTCGTTGATTGACGGCTTGTTGTGGTCGATGTGAATCGCTTTGTAGAGCTGTCCGTTCGCTGCCAGCGCCTCGGCATACCCCTGAAAACGCTCCATGCGGGTGCGCATCTCGGTCATGTTGGCGGCAATGGAAAAGAAATCTTCGTAGCCGGCGTCGAGGAGCGCCTGTGTGGCGTTGTACACGCCGTCGTAAAGGTTGGTTTTGATCCAGCTGGTACCTGGGCTATAGATGGCCGCATCGAAAAAGACGACCGGCTTGCCGGCGCGCCTAATGCGGTCGTGCACGGCTTTGAAGTTTGCCGTGGGCTGGATGATAAAGCCATCGACGCCCAGCGAGAGCATCTTGTCGACGTACATGAGCTCGGTCTCGGGGTTAAAGTTGCTCGTACAAACGACCGTCTGGTAGCCCGCGGGGAGCATGACCTGCTCCATGCCATTGAGAACGAGCCCCGCCCATTTGTTGGTGTTATCCAAAATGATGATGGCGATGACGTGGGTTTGCTTGCCGGCGAGCGTCTGCGCTTGGGCGTTGGGAACGTATCCGAGTTCCTTAATGACGCGCGCGATTTTGTTCTGCGTCTTCTCGCTAAGCTTTTCTCGTTTGTCGTTGAGGTAATACGAGACGCTTGCCGTCGAGGTTCCCGCCTCTCGAGCGACGTCTGCGATCGTAACGCGCTGTTTTGCCACAGCGACTCCTTCCGACAGATGAGCATTTTCCAACATGATGACTTTGAGTCTTGGCGAGGGATACGCTTCGGTGAGCGGCTTTTTCCTTTCATATGAGTATGCAACAAATGCGGTATATGGGTGGGGTCGAAATTTGTGACCGGCATGCACATCTGCCGTCTACCGAGAAAATCAAATACTTCTTGACTTTTGAAATCGAGGGTAAAATCGCAGGATTCATTTTTGGTTAAACGCATAACTAAATCGCATAACCAACGCTCTGAACTGCGCGTTTACCGAAATAAGCTGGCATTAAGAAAAACGAGCACCTATATTGGTCTTGTCGAAAAGACAGCAAGTCCAAACGGCAGGGGATGCTCCGGAGGCCTCCGCAAACGGTGTCTTGCGCACGCAACTCTATGAAAAGAGGGAAGCAATGAAGATCGTAGGCGTTGCCGCCTGTACCGTGGGTATCGCCCACACGTATATGGCCCAGAAGGCGATTCAGGATGAATGCGCCGTCCGTGGCATCGAGTGCAAGGTCGAGGCTCAGGGTGGCCTGGGTATCGAGAATGAGCTCACGCAGGAAGATGTGGACTCCGCCGACCTGGTCCTGGAGTCCGTCGACGTGGGTGTCGAGAACGAGGACCGTTTTGAGCAGAAGATGGCCGAGGGCAAGTTCCTCAAGGTCGGTACTTCCGATGTGATCGCCGATCCGGTCAGGATCATCGACCAGGCTGTTGAGATCATCAAGGCGACGGGCGGTGCCGTTGACGCGCCCAAGGCCGAGGCCAAGGCAGAGAAGAAGGCCGTCTCCGCTGCCCCGCAGGCCCCGACACCGGCGTCCAAGCAGTCTATCTTTGCCGATCCGGGTAAGACGCTGCTCAATGCATTCAATACCGGCGTTTCCTATTTTATCCCCATTGTCGTTATCGGTGGCGTGTTCCTCGCCTTCTCGTTGGCATCCGGTACTGCCGGTGCTAGCGGTATGGAGGTCACCAACCCGTTGATGGTGAGCCTTAATACCATCGGCATGGCCGGCATTTCCATGATGATTCCGGTGCTTGCGGCATACATCGCCTACTCGATGGCCGGCAAGCCCGCGCTCGCCCCCGGTTTTGTCCTGGGCTACTTGGTCAACAACGCCGTCGTCACCCCGAGCGGCAACAGCGTTTCGACTGGCTTCTTGGGCGCCATGATCATGGCTGTCATCTGCGGTTACTTTGTCCGCTGGATGAAGACCTGGAAGGTCAACAACACCATCCAGACCATCATGCCGATCCTGATCATCCCGATTCTGACCTCGCTCGTCCTGGGCATGGCCTACATCTACATCCTGGCCACGCCGCTTGGCTTTGTGATGGATTGGCTCACCAGCGTGCTCGGTAGCCTGCAGGGCGGCTCCGCCGTCGTCCTGGGCCTGGTCATTGGTGTTATGACCGCCTTCGATATGGGTGGCCCCATCAACAAGACCGCTTCGACCTTTACTATGGCCATCATGGCCTCCGGCATCTACGGCCCTAACGGTATGTTCCGCGTCGCCGTCGCCATTCCCCCGATTGCCTGCGGTCTTGCAGCGCTCATTGCCAAGAACAAGTTCGATGACGCCGATCGCCAGATGGGTATCTCCGCACTGTTCATGGGCTGCATCGGCATCACCGAGGGCGCTATCCCCTTCGCGGTCAAGGACCTTGGCCACACCCTGCCCGGCATCTGCATCGGCTCTGCCGTGGGTGCGGCACTCGCCGCCTTCCAGGGTATCGACTGCTACGTCCCACACGGTGGCT
>CABUZF010000200.1 GCA_902495985.1 uncultured Collinsella sp. | reverse complement strand
GGGGTGCGCTGCATGCTCGCGGCGCGCTCCGGGGCGGTGAAGGCGCGGACCTCGGCGATCAACACCGCGAGGTCGCTGCTCACCACCGCGCCGGAGGGGCTCAGGTCGAGGTTCCGCGGGATGGCGGGGCCGAGGCTGATGGAGGAGCTCCCCTCCGTGCGCGCCGAGGGCGCGCTGGGCGCCGCGCTCGGCGCGCTGGCGGACCTGTGGGCGGCGGCGCGCGACGCGGCGCTCGACATGGAGCGCGCGATCGAGGCGTCCCTGGAGGAGAACTGCCCCGCGCTGCTGGCGATGTACGGGTGCGGGCCCGTGAGCGCGGCCAAGCTCGCGGTCGCGGCCGGGGACAACCCGGGCAGGCTGCGCTCCGAGGCGTCGTTCGCGGCGATATGCGGGGCCTGCCCCATCCCCGCCTCGAGCGGCAAGACCGTGAGGCACAGGCTCAACAGGGGCGGCGACCGGCAGGCGAACAGCGCGCTGCACGAGATCGCGAGGCAGAGGGTCATGCGCGACCCCGAGACCGCCGAGTACGCCGAGAGGGCCAGGGGGCGGGGAAAGAGCGACAGGGAGGTCATGAGGTGCCTCAAGCGCTACGTGGCCAGGGAGGCGTACCGGGCGCTGATGCGCCCGCACGAGGTCAGGAGGCCCGAGGACGCCTCGGAGCTCGTGGCGGCCAGGCGCACGGCGAGGGTCAGCCAGGTGAGGGCGGCGTCCATACTGGGCACCAGCGAGAAGTACATCTCGATGCTGGAGAGGGGCCAAAGGGAGCTCAAGCCCATAAGGAGGGCCTACGAGGCATGGGTCGAGGCCGGACTTCCGCTCGATTGGGACAGGCAGGCCTTCGAGGCCGAGCGCAAAACGGATTCTAAAAAACACCTTGCCAAATAGGAGCGTCAGGACGCAAAGAGGCTCCGCAGCGCGAAGCGCGATGCGGAGCCTCTTTGCATGTCCGAGGACGTTCCGGAGAGAAGCCCCGTCACGCCCCCGGATTCCCGGTGGGAGTTCTAGACCTTATCGGCCTTAGTACATACCGCCGCCCTGCTGGCCAGCGGTAGCAGCAGCGATAGCGTCCTCAAGCTGAGTGTTCTTGGGCACATCGGAGACGGTGGCCTCGGTGATGAGGATCAGGCTGGCGACGGAAGCAGCGTTCTGCAGGGTGACGCGGCTGACCTTGACGGGGTCGAGGACGCCCATCTCGATCATGTCGCCCCACTCGCCGTTGGCAGAGTTGAGACCCTGGCCGGCGGGCAGCTCGGCAACCTTGTCGACCACGACAGCGCCCTCAAAGCCAGCGTTCTTGGCGATGGTGGCGACCGGAGCGGTCAGAGCCTTCTTGACGATGTCGACGCCGATCTTCTCCTCGGGGTCGTCGATCTCGACAGCGTCGAGCGCAGGAGCAGCGTCCATGAAGGCGACGCCGCCGCCAGCGACAATGCCCTCCTCGACAGCAGCGCGGGTAGCCTGCAGGGCGTCCTCGACGCGATGCTTGATCTCCTTGAGCTCGGACTCGGTAGCAGCGCCGACCTTGATGACGGCAACGCCACCGGAGAGCTTGGCCAGGCGCTCCTGGAGCTTCTCACGGTCGAAGTCAGAGGTGGTGTTCTCCATCTCACCCTTAATCTGAGCGATACGAGCGTCGATGGCCTCCTTGGAGCCAGCGCCGCCGACGACGACGGTGTTGTCCTTGGAGATGGTGACAGACTTAGCGGTACCGAGCATATCGGCGGTGATGTCAGCGACCTTCACGCCCAGCTCGTCCAGAGCAGCCTGACCACCGGTGAGGACAGCGATGTCCTCGAGGATGCGCTTGCGGCGGTCGCCGTAGCCCGGAGCCTTGACGGCGCAGACGTTGAGGGCGCCACGGATCTTGTTGAGGACGAGGGTAGGCAGAGCCTCGCCGTCGATGTCCTCAGCGATGATGAGCAGGCCACGGCCAGCGCGCTGGACAGCCTCGAGAACGGGCATGATGTCCTGAACGCTGGAGATCTTCTGGTCGGTGATGAGGATGTACGGATCCTTCATCACGGCCTCCATGCGGTCGTTGTCCGTGACGAAGTAAGCGGAGACATAGCCCTTGTCGAACTGCATGCCCTCGACGGTGTCGATGGTGATATCGAACGTCTGGGAATCCTCGACGGTGATGACGCCGTCCTTGCCCACGACCTCCATGGCCTCAGCGATCTTCTCGCCGACCTCGGGGTCACCGGCGGAGATGGTACCGACGGAAGCAATCTGCTCCTTGGTCTCGACCGGCTTGGCCTGCTTCTTCATCTCGGCGACGGCGGCGTTGACGGCCTTATCGATGCCGCGACGGATGGCCAGCGGGTTGGCGCCAGCGGCGACGTTGCGCAGACCGTCGTTGACGATGGCCTGAGCGAGCAGGGTTGCGGTGGTGGTGCCGTCACCCACGGTGTCGTTGGTCTTGGTGGCGACCTCCTTCACCAGCTGGGCACCCATGTTCTCGATGTTGTCCTCGAGCTCGATCTCCTTGGCGACGGAAACGCCGTCGTTGGTGATGGTCGGAGCGCCGAACGTGCGCTGCAGGGCGACGTAGCGGCCCTTGGGACCCATGGTGACGGTAACGGCGTCGGCCAGAGTGTTGACGCCCTTGGCAAGCTTAGCGCGGGCATCGGTGTTGAACGTAATGTTCTTTGCCATGGTAGGTAATCCTCCAAAAGAAATGTGACTCGCGTCGCCGCTTCCGAGTCCTATGCGGCGACCGCGTTCAAAGACGAATCAGAGAGCCTGGTGAGACTAGGCCTCGACGACGGCGTAGATGTCGTCGGCGCGCATCAGCAGATACTTCTCGCCGTCGACCTTGACCTCGTTGCCACCGAACTTACCGTAGATGACAACGTCGCCAACCTTGACGTCCATGGGGATGCGCTCACCCTTGTCGTTGACCTTGCCGGCGCCAACGGCAACGATGGTGCCACGCTGCGGTTTCTCCTGAGCGTTGCTGGCGATATACAGACCAGAAGCGGTCTTCTGCTCGGCCTCGTCGGGCTTGACCAGAACACGATCTGCAAGCGGCTTCAAAGACGACATGCTTGTCTCCTCCTTTTTGGGCCGCGTGGTTATGCCACGCGAATTAACCCTTTTTGTTTGCGTACACGTTGAATGGTACCCACGAATGGCGGGTTATACAACACGGAGTCAAAAAATCTTATTTTTTGGCACTTAGATTTTCTGAATGCCGGAGGATAACTTAGCGATGCCTCCCGTGTGGCTCCGGAGGGGCGGGGCATAAGGTTTCCTGCTCGGGCAGTCCTGCTCGCACGAAGGCCACATTAAGTGGCCTTCGGCTCGTGCGGAACTCGCGATAAACCTTATG
>CABUZF010000199.1 GCA_902495985.1 uncultured Collinsella sp. | reverse complement strand
GCTCCAGGAGCGGGGTGTTGCCGATAAGCTGATCGATGGACGTGTAAACCTTGCTCATGGTGAACCTCCAAAGTGTTCAAGTTGCTGGTTGCCGTGTGGTTTCACGGTGCGTGTAGCAGCTAAACCCATAAACCTTATAGGTTGTTCGTTTAGCTGTTGGGAAGCATACTAGACACTAAAGCCTAGTAATGCAATAGGAAATAGAAGATTATTACGAGCTGATTAACCATCTTGACCGGAACGGGTATTTTCAAAACCAATTTTTCGGCTAGAATTTCTACGGACTAAATGACCGAAAGGCAGCACTATACATGTTGGTTTCTACAAAGGGCAGATATGCCCTGCGCGTTATGGTCGATCTGGCCGAGCACCAGGCGGCCGGTCGCATCCCGCTCAAAGAGATCGCGGCGCGACAGGGGATTTCCGAGAAATATCTCGAGAACATCTTGGCTACGCTCGTGCGCGCCAACATGCTCTCGGGCATGCGCGGCAAGGGCGGCGGCTATGTGCTCACGCGCCCGCCCGAGCAGTACACGGTGGGCGAGATCTTGCGCCTGACCGAGGGCAGTCTGGCGCCGGTCGCCTGCCTGGATGGCGACTGCAAAGGCTGCTCGCGTTCGGATGAGTGCCCCACGCTCGACGTGTGGAAGAACCTGGACAAGCTCATCAACGACTACCTCGACGGTGTGACGCTCGATCAACTTGTCGCTCCCAACCATGGCTACGACTACGTCATCTAACCCACACCTGCATTTGGGGACGGGGTGAAAATTGTAGATTCTCTCGCCCTTTGAGACTTGTAAAATAAGAAGGCCGCTCATTTTTGCGATGGGCGGCCTTCGTTTTGGGCTGTTGAGACGGACACGGCCGGAATGGCCGTTTTAGTCCTCGGCGATGCTGTCGAGGATGCTGCGCGTGATGGACACCAGGATGCTGCCCATAAAGGCCGATCCAAAGCTGGCGATGGAGATGCCGACGCCCAGCAGGTTGACCGACAGGTAACTCGCGAGCTCAAGCATAAAGCTGTTGACGACAAGCTGGAAAATGCCCAGCGTAATGATCGTGAGCGGCAGCGAGATGACCGTGAGGAACGGTTTGACGAACGAATCGACAATGTTCAGGAACAGTCCCACAAAGGCAAAGCAGACCCAGGTCTCGGCAAAGCCGAAGGGTTGGATACCGGGGACGAGGAACGTGGCGATCGCGATGGCGATCGAGGTGAAGAGCCAGTTAAGCATAAAGCGCATGGCGTGAATCCTTTCTTGCGCCGGGGTTGCTGGCGTCGTGTGAAGCGGCTTACGGCGGCGACCTGGATGGTTGCGCGGGCGCGCCGCGGTGTTTGGGCGCCCATTGTCTCAAATATTCGTGGAGCTTACGTGCGCATATGGTTTCTAAACGGCGTTCGTCCTGAAAAACGCGCCGCTGGCAGAGAGTCTTGTCGCTTTAGTTTGGTGGTGTGCTACACTGCTACGGGCAAAAGCCACAGGCGTTGCCCTATTGCATAGAACGGGCGAACGATGCCCGATGTCAGTATCAACTTCGATGCCTTTTGGCGGGTTTGGCGGTGATCGATGAATATCGAGAACATGTTTGACAAGCCTGATGTCAAGCAGCTGGTCCACGCATTTAGCCTTTTGGACGACGAGAAGGATATCCAAGCGTTTTTGACCGATATCTGCACGCCGCGCGAGATTTGCGACCTTTCTCAGCGTTTGCAGGTTGCGCGCTATTTGGACGAGGGCGAGCCTTATGTTGAGGTTCAGGCCCGTACCGGCGCTTCGTCCACCACGGTGAGCCGCGTTTCAAAGGCGCTGAACGGCGAGTACGGTGGCTACCGCAAGATCCTCATTAAGTTGGAGGATGGCGAGTAGGCCAGCGACAACATTGAATTACGAAGAACCGTCCCTCCGGGGGCGGTTTTTATATGCCTGCAATCGGCTGGTGCGTTGGGTTCAGGTTGCTTTGTACCAAAAGATGGAACTGCGGTGGCAATGTGTCCGCTTGGGCGGGTAGGATGGATGCATTGATTATTGCGAACGGTTTGAGCGGAGGACCATGCCTGTTCGAATCTATACCACCAATGCCGGCACGGATTTGAGCGATGCCGAGTCGGCGCTGCTTGCCGACCTTATTGCCCGTCACGGGCGTGCCGTGTTGCTGGCACCAACGTTTGCCGAGCTCGATCTGTGCCGTCATGATGCGGCGGAAGCCGGCATTTCGCTGGGTATCGACTACAAGACACCCGCATCGTGGCTTCGCTCGCTTTGGGAGCTTTTGGGCGACGGGCGCGGTTTCGTCGACAACCTGCAACGTCAGATGCTGTTCTCGGACATGATCGACCGCCGCGACGACGCCGCTCTGCAGCCGCTTTCGCGCAGCCAGGGCACAGTGCGCATGCTCGCGCGCATGGCCCGCGACGTGTTGCCGGGCGTTGCGGGGACGGGTGCCGAACGATGCCGTGGCGACAACTGCCGGCCTGAGCCAAAAAGCGATGCCGAGGCTCGTGTGTTCGAGCTTTTGCGCGCCTACGCGGGCGGTTTGGACCGTCGAGATATGGTTGAGCCCTGCGAGGCAGCTGACATTATGACCAGTGTCCTGGCCGATAGCCTGCCGGCGTGCACTCGCGCCGTATGCGTGCGCGGTATCACGTCGTTTACGCACGGTCTGCTCGAGCTGCTGTCTGCCGTGGCGAACAATGGGGGAGAGGTCGTCGTGCTGCTTGCCCGCGAGCAGGCGGCGATGCGCGAGGAGCTTGCCACGGCATTTGATGCCCGCGATGTGTTGTTTGAGATCGCGCCGCTAGGGGAGGGTGTCGGCGCGTCTGATGCCGCTTGCGGGACCGCCGCTCAGCCTGCCTTTATTGAGGTCGCTGGCCCCCATGCCCGTGCTCATGCTTATGCGGACGCAATTGATGATCTGGTAAAAACGTGCCGGGGTTCCGAGGTCGACGGCGTCGCGACTCCTGCCGACCCTGTGCGCGTGCTCGTTGTTTCTGCCCGGGCACCCCAGCTGTTCGTTGAGCTCGCCTCTCGTCTGGCGGCTCGCCATATCGCTGCCGAGACAACTGAGTTCACGGCGTTTTCCCAATCCATTGCGGGCAGGCAGTTTGCGGCGCTTGCCGGCCTGATCGAGCGCATGAAGGCCGCCGATGAGGGCACGGCGTCAAAGACCGAGTGGTGGCCCGCGCCGGAGCTTACCGACTGGATCTACAGCCCGCTTTCGGGCGCTGATGCCGTCAATGCCCATACCTTCGATAAGAATATGCGTCTCTCGCGTAGCAAGACTACCGCGGGCGTTAAGAGTCTGCTTCAGAGCGTCCAGGGCCAGGTGAGGG
>CABUZF010000198.1 GCA_902495985.1 uncultured Collinsella sp. | reverse complement strand
GGCATGACGGGTGGCGTGGCCTATGTCTTTGACCAGTACGGCACGCTCGATGCCCGTGTGAACCACGAGAGCGTTGAGCTCAAGGCCCCGACGGCCGGCGAGCTGGCGCAGATTCGCGAGCTCATCCAGGAGCACGTGGACGCGACGCAGAGTCCGCGCGGCATTAAGCTGCTCTACAGCTTTGAGACGATGAGCAAGCACTTTGTGAAGGTCATTCCGACCGAGTACGAGCGCGTGCTGGCGATTGTCGCTGCGGGCGAGGCTGCCGGCAAGACGCATGCGCAGGCAGAGGAGCTGGCGTTTGACATTGTGACCGGTCGCGTGAGCGCCGCGGATGTCGCTCGCTTCGATGTCGCGGGCGGTGCTGCGAGCACTGCGTCCGTGGCTGCCAGCTCTGTTGCTTCGACCAAGAAGGAGGCGTAAGTGCCATGGGTAAGCCCGGTGCTTTTCTTGATATCGATCGCGTGACCCACGAGCTTCGCCCCGTGGAGGAGCGCAGCCATGATTTTGACCCGCTGTACGTGGAGCTCGATGACGACGCGCGCCGTGCCCAGGCGAGCCGCTGCATGATGTGCGGCGTGGCGTTTTGCCAGATGGGCGCGAGCTTTGGCAAGGCGCGCCCGAGCGGCTGTCCGCTGCACAACCTGATTCCCGAGTGGAACGAGCTGGTGTACCGCGGCCGTTGGGACGAGGCTGCCGAGCGCCTGTCACTCACCTCGCCCATGCCCGAGTTCACGAGTCGCGTGTGCCCGGCGCTGTGCGAGGCCGCATGCAACCTGGGCTCGGTCGATGGCCAACCCACGACGATCCATGACAACGAGCGCGCGATCAGCGACCATGAGTGGGCCAACGGCGGTCCGCGCCGCTTTGAGCCGGCGGGGGAGGGCGCACCCACGGTTGCCGTGGTGGGCTCCGGTCCCGCTGGCCTGGTGGCAGCATGGGAGCTTGCGCGTCGTGGCGCCCGCGTGACGGTGTTTGAGCGCGACGACCGCCCGGGCGGTCTGCTCATGTACGGCATTCCCAACATGAAGCTCGAGAAGTCCGTGGTCGAGCGTCGCGTGGCGCTCATGCGCGAGCTGGGCATTGTGTTCGAGCTGGGTGCTGACGTTACGAACCCTGCGGTGGCGGCCAAGCTCAATGGCTTTGACGCCGTCGTGGTGGCTGCCGGCGCCCGTGCTCCGCGTGGGCTTTCGGCTGCGAACGTGGATGCTCCGGGCGTGGTGTACGCGGTGGACTACCTGACGGCTTCGACCGTCTCGGTGCTCGATGGCGGCGAGCCCGCGGTGAACGCGCGCGGCCTGGACGTTGTGGTCATTGGCGGCGGCGATACCGGTAACGATTGCGTGGGCACCGCGGTGCGTCAGGGTGCGCGCAGCGTGCGCCAGTTTGAGTTCTTGCCGGCGGCGCCTGATGCGCGCGCGGCGAGCAACCCCTGGCCGCAGTGGCCTAACGTGAAGAAGACCGATTACGGCCAGCAGGAGGCCATCGCTACCATGGGCGGCGAGATGCGCGCTTGGGGTGTGGATACGATCGAGGTACTGTTGGACAAGAAGGGCGCGGCCGCGGGCCTGCGCGTGGTCGATCTGGATTGGTCGGCTGGCAAGCCCGAGCGCATCGCGGGCTCCGAGCACGAGGTGCCGGCGCAGCTGGTGCTCATCGCCTGCGGTTTTACGGGCCCGGAGCACGGTGTGTTCGATGCAGTGAGCGTGCCTGTTGCCACCGCTGGTCGTCCGCTGCCGGTGATGGCTGCCGAGGGCTCGCACCTCGCGGCTCGCACGGAGGGTGTCGTCGCGGATGCCGCGCCGGTGTATGTCGCCGGTGACGCTCGCAACGGCAGCTCGCTCGTGGTGAACGCTATGGCCGACGCCCTGGCCTGCGCTGCCGAAGTCGCCGACGCGCTGGAGCTGTAAAGTAGTCATTTAAGAACGTCCCCAATGACTGGTCATTTTTGTCTAGTCGTTGGGGACACTCTTTGCGAGCGATTTGCTCGTTTGTCGACGTACGGGTGTTCATTTGTCGACTTCTTGGGCTGTGGTCACCTGTTGTTTCTGTGGTGGCTGTGGGTATCTGGCTCAAAAGGGCGGGTTGGCCGTCTATGTTTACCTGCGGTTTTGTTGCGGTGCGCTCATTCGGTCAAGTGCCCCGTCAAGTGTTTGGTCAGCATCTGGTTTGCAGCCGGAGGCCTATTTTGCCCGCGCTGGTCGTGGCCGACCACCCTCCTCGTAAGCTCAAATTGAGGTCTATCAGTTTGAGGAGGATGCCATGACTGACCACGCTTTAGACCGAGCGCAGCTAGCCGAAGCCGTCGGCAACGATATTGCCGACATGGCCCATTTTTGGATGCTGCGGAAGTTCCAGTTTTTGGAGCCGGCGCGCGAACAGTTCGAGATCATTGTCGACCCGTGGCTCAGCTATTGCACCGAGCCTTCGCAAAACGAAATCATGGCCTACAACATGGCATTTACCGATTGGCTGCTCTTCGAGCGCCCCTATCGCCACGGCAAGACGCTGCTCGAGCTGTATGTTGAAGAG
Organism: uncultured Collinsella sp.; assembly: GCA_902495985.1. Taxonomy (GTDB): domain Bacteria; phylum Actinomycetota; class Coriobacteriia; order Coriobacteriales; family Coriobacteriaceae; genus Collinsella. The sequence continues at coordinate 807 of CABUZF010000198.1, read as the reverse complement.
CCGCCGACATCGCTTTCGCCTGCCTCGCTCAAGCGGCTCGAGCAGGTACGCGACACGCAGTATTTCTCGCGCTTTGGCATTTTGGACAAGGATCCTGCGACTGGTATAGTTGCGCTGAAGGATATGCGCACCGACCACCGCTTTGATGTCTACGACCCGCATATCGTGCAAAAGGAACATTGGAGCGACGGAGCGATTGCGGTGCGCCTCGCCTGCGTCGACGATGTCTGGCTGACGGCGGGACAGCTCTATCTGTATGACATCGCGCGCCTGAGTGACACGGCGGTCGATGGGCCGGGTGCGGTGCATCCGGAGGATCTGCAGGACGGCTTTGACACCTCGTGCATCAGCTTCTTTTTGCGCCTGGTCCGCGACATCATGGGTGCTCAGGGGCGGTACGTGAAGTCGCTTAACATCTACGAGCAGGAGTGGGAGTAGGGGATGTGGCTGGTGTCGCCCTGCTGCCCTGACTTTGTCTCAATCTGTAACGTTTAGGGACAAAAACCGGTCTACCTGTTACAGATCGAGACGAACGCTTGGGCGCCGCTGGTTTGTCTAAATCTGTAACGTTTGGGGGCCTGGAGAACGTCTAACTGTTACAGATCGAGACGTTTGGCACCTGGCTGGGGGAATGTCTCAATCTGTAACATCTACAGGCCAAAACTCGACCTACCTGTTACAAATTGGGACAAAGGTTGGACGCGGTGTCGAAAGATCTCGATCTGTAACATCTAGCGGCCAAAAATCGGTCTTCCTGTTACAGATCAAGACATTTGTCGGCGGCGGCAACAGCGACGATGGCCCATT
>CABUZF010000197.1 GCA_902495985.1 uncultured Collinsella sp. | reverse complement strand
TCTCCCTCTTTTTTGTAGGAGGCGATTCTGTTGTCACAGTTCACCGATATCAGCCGCATTAACGTTTGCGGCGGCGACGGCGGAGCCGGATGCATGTCGTTTAGGCGCGAGGCATTTGTCCCCAAGGGCGGCCCCGATGGCGGCGACGGCGGTCGTGGCGGCAATGTCGTCATCCAGGCCGATGCTCAGCTGTCTTCGCTGATCGATTACCGCTTTAAGCATCACTTCCGCGCCGAGCGTGGCACGCACGGGCAGGGTGCCCGTCGTAACGGTAAGAGCGGCGAGGACCTGATTCTCAAGGTCCCTATGGGTACCGTGGTGCGCGAGCTCGACCCCGAGACACAGACCCCGATGTTTGAGATTGCCGACCTTGTGCACGACGGCGAGCGCGTCGTCGTGGCGCCCGGCGGTGCCGGCGGTCTGGGCAACACGCACTTTGTGACGTCGGTGCGCCGCGCTCCGGCCTTTGCCCAGCTAGGCGAGCCGGCCGAGGAGCACTGGATCGAGCTCGAGATGAAACTTATGGCCGATGCCGCGCTCGTGGGCTTTCCCTCGGTGGGTAAGTCATCGCTCATTGCGCGCATGAGTGCCGCCCGCCCCAAGATTGCCGACTACCCGTTTACCACGCTCGTGCCGAACCTCGGCATGGTGCGTGCCGGCGAATATTCTTACGTCGTTGCCGACGTCCCCGGTCTTATCGAGGGCGCGAGCGAGGGCAAGGGCCTGGGTCATCAGTTCCTGCGCCACATTGAGCGTACGGCCCTGATCATGCACGTCGTCGACATGACGGGTGGTTTTGAGGATCGCGATCCGGTCGAGGATTATCGAATCATCAACCGCGAGCTCGAGCAGTATGGTGCCGAGCTTTCGGAGCGTCCGCAGATCGTCGTCGCCAACAAGTGCGATGCGCCGGGTACGGCCGACAAGATTGCCGACCTTAAGCGCGCAGCGCTCGACGATGGACATATGTTCTTTGCCGTGTCTGCCGTGACGGGCGCCGGTCTCAATACGTTGATGCTTGCCGTAGGTGAGCAGGTGGCCAAGCTCCGCGCCGAGCTGGCGGTCTCCGATGAACCGGTCGACCTGCGCGACGATGAGTGGGAGCGCCGCCGCCTGCAGCGTGAGAAGCGTTTCCGCATTGTCCAGGAAGAGCCCGGTGCCTTCCGCGTGGTCGGTCGTGCCATCGAGCGCATGGTCATCCAGACCGACTGGGAAAACGAGGAAGCCGTCATTTACCTGCAGCATAAGTTTGCGCGTATGGGTGTTGACGACGCGCTCGAGAAGGCCGGTTGCCGTGCGGGCGACGAGGTCCGCATTTGCCAGCGCGCCTTTGACTTTGAGGGCGCTGAGGACTTCTCGGAGTACGAGGAGCTCGAGGATGCTGGCGAGGACGTTGCCGTTGAAGTCATTGACGTGGCCGATGCTGCGGATGAAGGCGTCGAGGTTGTCGATGCGGCGGATGCCGCGGGCGATGCCGAGACCTCGGAGGGCGAGTAAGCCATGTCGCTGCGCGGTGGAATCGGTCTGCCCGAGCTTCCTCTAGAGGACGGGCAGGAGTTTAGGCTCGGCATTATGGGTGGCACCTTTGATCCCATCCATTACGGGCATCTGGTGACTGCCGAGCAGGCGCGCGAGTCGCTCAACTTGGACGCTGTGCTCTTTATGCCGGCAGGGTCTCCCGCCTTTAAGCTTGACAAGCCGGTGACGCCTGCCGAGGACCGTTATGCCATGACGGTCCTCGCCACCGCCGCGAACCCGGCCTTTTTGGCGAGCCGGTTCGAGATCGACCGCCCGGGCGTAACCTATACGGCCGATACGCTTCATGCCCTTCGCGACTTTTACCCGCCTCAGGTAAAGCTCTACTTTATTACGGGCGCCGACGCGATTATCGATATCGTGACCTGGCATGATGCCGAACGAATCGCTGAGCTTGCTACCTTTATTGCGGCGACGCGACCGGGCTTTGATATCGATACGGCGCGTGCCCGAATCAAAGAGTCGGGGCTGCCGTTCGACGTGCGCTATATTCAGATTCCGGCGCTGGCGATCAGCTCGACGAACATTCGTAAGCGAGTTGCCCGCGGCATGAGCGTGCGCTACCTTACGAGCGAGTCCGTGCTCGGCTACATTCGCAAACGCAGGCTATATGCCGAATTGGGCCAAGAAGATTTTGAGTGATGGGGGTCTACGTTGTCGGTAGAGGATCAGTTTGAGGGCGATGAGCGCGCGCTGCTCAAGCGCATTCAAGAGCTGCTCGATGTTCGCATGAAGGATAAGCGCAAGCGCTATGTGCATTCGCTGGGTGTTGCCGAGACCGCACTTCATCTGGCCGAGGTCTACGGCGTTGACCGCTTTGATGCCGCTGCTGCCGGTCTGATCCACGACTGGGACAAAGTGCTCTCCGACGACGAGCTGGTTACGCGCGCTCTGCATTACGGCATTAAGATTGCCGGCTCTCCTTCCGCCGCGACGCCGCTTTTGCATGGTCCTGTTGCCGCCTATGAGCTTCCGCAGCTTTTCCCCGAGTTGTCGCCGGCCGTTTTCCAGGCTGTCGACCGTCACACCGTGGGTGCCTGCGACATGACGCCGCTCGATATGGTGGTCTTTGTGGCCGATGCCATCGAGCCCAACCGCCACGGCGACTATGCGCATGCGCTGCGCAAGATGGTGGGGGAGTCGACGCTCGACGAGTTGTTCTTCTCCTGTTTTGCGCAGGGTTTGGTCTATGTGATCCAGTCCGGGCGCTATCTTTATCCCACGGCTATTACGATTTACAACCATTACGCCCAGCTGCGCTAGCTCGGGTGTGTCTAGAAAGAGGTATTCCATGGCCGACGAGACCATGACTGACGAGCAGATTCTTGAGAACGTGGAGCACAAGAGCTTCGCCGCCACGTCCGACCGCACCGCCGCCTCGCTGTCCGCGAGCGGTGTCGCCGCCGAGGATGTCGCTCGCGCTGCCGCGCAGGCCGCCTACGACAAGAAAGGCGAGGACGTTCAGGTGCTCGACCTGACCGAGCTTTCCGACGTATGCGACTACTTTGTGCTTGCCACCGGTACCAATAACCGCCAGGTCGATTCTATCGTCGACGAGATCGAGGAGAAGGTCGCCGAGGCTTGCGGCGAGCACCCGTTCTCCATCGAGGGTCGCGAGCAGAAGACCTGGATGCTCATGGACTATGGTTCGGTTGTCGTCCACGTCTTCACTCCCGAAGCCCGCGACTTCTACCGCCTCGAGAAACTCTGGGGAGACGCCCCCCAGCTCCCCCTCAACCTCCTCTAGTAGCTCATTTGAGACGGGGTTTAGCTACCCTCACGCATATCGCCGGGCAGGTGCGGTTTTCCG
>CABUZF010000196.1 GCA_902495985.1 uncultured Collinsella sp. | reverse complement strand
CACAATCACCGCGACGTCGTCCGGATCGATCGGGCAGCTGCGGTAAACGCCCTCGGCATCAAAACAGTGCTGGCCCGAAAGCGTAATGTACGCATCCCAACCCAAGTCGAGCAGCCAATCGGACATCTGGTAGGTCGGGCGACCCGTGGCGATCACGCACGCAATCCCCTGCTCGTGAAAACTGTCGAGCACCTGCCGCGCCGACGCCGGGATCCGGTGCGTCTTAAAGCTCAGCAGCGTGCCGTCGATATCGAAAAACGCAGCCTTGATCATCCTCGTCTACTCCTCGCCCTCGAGCTTCTCGCTCGCCTCGAGCCACGCCATCTCCAACTCGTCCATGGCGGCGTGGGCCTCGTCGATCTTTGCCTGCTGCTCGCCGAGCGCGGTGTAGTTGGTCGGATCGACCTGGGCCATGGCGGCCTCGGCCTCCTCCACGCGGGCGCGCTGCGTCTCCATCTTGCGCTCGAGCGAGCTCACCTCACGGCGAAGCTTTTGACGTTCGGCGTTGGAAAGGCCGTTGGGCTGACCGCTCGACTTGGGCTTTTCGGCCGCAGCCGCCGCGGCACCGGTGTCGAACGTGCCGGTCTTGGCGCTCGGCGCGCCCACGGGCTCGCCCTCGGCCGTGGCGTTGCACAGGCGCAGGTACTGGTCGACGCCGCCGGGCATATGCGTAAGATGGCCATCGAGCAGTGCCCACTGCTGGTCGGTCACGCGCTCCATGAGGAAACGGTCGTGCGTCACCAGAATCAGCGTGCCGGGCCAGCCGTCGAGCAGATCCTCGACAATCGCGAGCATGTCGGTATCCAGGTCGTTGCCGGGCTCGTCCAGGATGAGTACGTTGGGCTCGTCCAGGATCGTCAGCAGCAGAGACAGGCGACGGCGCTGGCCGCCCGAAAGATCGCCGATGCGGCTCCAGAGCTGCTGCGTCGTAAAGCCCAGACGCTCGCAGAGCTTCTCGGGCGAAGTCTCCTTGCCGTCGATGACGTAGTACTTCTTATAGTGGCTGAGCACCTCGCGGATCGTGTCGCCCATGTAGGGCTCGAGCTCCTCGAGCTGCTGCGACAGCACGCCAAAGCGCACCGTCTGGCCGATCTTCACGCGGCCGCGCAGGGGCGCGATCTTGCCCTGAATCACGTCGAGTAGCGTCGACTTGCCGGCACCGTTCTCACCCAAAAGACCATAGCGGTCGCCCGCACCGATGAGCCAGGTCACGTCGGAGAGCACCTGCTTGGGCGCGCCATCGGTATCCGCATAGCCGGCGTCCACGTCGACCACGTCGATAACCTGCTTGCCTAGGCGGCTCACGGCCAGGCGCTTGAGCTCCAGCTCGTCGCGCACGGGCGGTACGTCGGCGATGAGCTCGCGAGCGGCATCCACACGAAACTTGGGCTTGGTTGAGCGCGCCTGGGCGCCGCGGCTCAGCCACGCGAGCTCCTTGCGCGCCATGTTGCGACGGCGCTCCTCGGTGACGGCGGCCATGCGGTCGCGCTCCACGCGCTGCAGGATGTAGGCCGAGTAACCACCCTCGAAGGGGTCGACCTGGCCGTCGTGGACCTCCCACATGCTGGTGCAGACCTCGTCCAAGAACCAGCGGTCGTGCGTGACCACGAGCATCGCACCCTGACCGCGCTGCCAGCGGGCCTTTAAGTGACGCGCGAGCCAGTTGATGGTGCGCATGTCCAGGTGGTTGGTGGGCTCGTCGAGCATGAGCACGTCGTAGTCGCCGATCAGCAGACGCGCGAGGTCCACGCGACGGCGCTGACCGCCCGAGAGCTCGCCCACCGTGCCCTCCCAGGGCACATCGCTAATAAGACCAGCCAGGATCTGGCGCGTACGCGGGCTCGACGCCCACTCGTACTCGGGCGTGTCGCCGACGACGGCATGATGCACGGTGTCGGTATCAACGAGGTTGTCCTTTTGGCCGAGCAGACCGATCGTCGTGCCGCGGCGGTGCGTCACGCGGCCATCGTCGGGCTCCAGCGTGCCGGCGAGCACGCTTAGCAGCGTCGACTTGCCGTCGCCGTTTTTACCGACAATACCAATGCGGTCGCCCTCGCCCACGCCGAGCGTCACGCTATCGAAAATATGCTTGGTGGGAAACTCTAGGCTGATGGAATCGCATCCCAAAAGAATCGCCATATGCCCTGCTCCTTCGTAGAAATTCAACGTTGTCCATGATAGCAGCGAGCCCCACCCCAAACCACCACGAAGGTGCCTGTCCCCTTTGTGGTGGTCGATTCGGTCGCAGAGTAAAAAGGCGGGCCATCTCGCAAAAGAGATGACCCGCCTCTCCAATCAGTCCCGTGGCGACCGTGGCCGCCGCGGGCCTCAAGCATGTCCCGGACTAGGAGAACATGCCGGTGAGGTAATCATTCAGCCGCTTATCCTTGGGCCGTTGGAAAATCTCGTCGGTCTCGTCGTACTCGACCATATCGCCCATGTAGAAGAACGCCGTGCGGTTGGACACGCGCGACGCCTGTTCCATGTTGTGCGTCACGATGACGATGGCGCGGTCGGCAACGATCGATGACATCAGGTCCTCAATCGCCAGCGTCGAGATGGGGTCGAGCGCCGAGCAGGGCTCGTCAAACAGGATCACGTCGGGGTTGAGCGCCAGCGTGCGCGCAATGCACAGACGTTGCTGCTGACCGCCCGAAAGCGCGTAGGCGCTCTTGTCGAGCTTGTCCTTGACCTCGTCCCACAGCGCCGCGCCGCGTAGGCTCTCCTCGACCATGCGATCGAGCTCGTCACGGTCGGTGATGCCGTGGCGCTTGGGCGCAAACGTGATGTTGTCGCGAATAGACTTGCGGAAGGGGTTGGGCTGCTGGAACACCATGCCAATGGAGCGACGCAGCTCGTACGTGTTCTCGGTCTTGGTGTTCACGTTGCGCCCGCGGTAGTTGATCTCGCCCTCCACGCGGCAGCCGCGAATCTCGCGATTCATCAGGTTGAGGCTGCGCAAGAAGGTCGACTTACCGCAGCCCGAAGGCCCGATGAGCGCTGTGATCTCACCCTTGTGGAAGTCGAGCGACGTGTTGTGCAGCGCATGGTGGTCGCCATAGTACACATTGACGTCCTTGGTGGAGAGCGCGACCTCGTCGCTCACGGCCTTGCCGCTCACGCGAACGCGCTTCTCGCTCTCCCCCACGCTCGACAGGAAGTCCTGGGTCTCGGACGATGTCACTTCGGTTGCGGACGTTACATTCATCTCGCTCATTCGGCCGTCATCTTCCTTGCCAGTTGCTTGCCCACGATACGGGCGACTACGTTAAACAGCAGCACGCAAATCATCAGCAGCGCCGCGGTGCCCCAAACGATCTGCTGTGCCTCGGGGCTCCCCTCGCCGTAAATCTTGTAGATGT
>CABUZF010000195.1 GCA_902495985.1 uncultured Collinsella sp. | reverse complement strand
GTGCTCATCGACGAACTCGTAAACCTGTACAAGATTCCCAACGCCATCACGCGCCAGTACAACTACGAGAAAATCCTCACCATGTACAACGACACGCTCCAGGGCAAGTCGCAGTACTTGGGCATGATCATGGGCGGCACGCCGACCTCCATCGAGGACCGCCGTCGCGGCGTATTCTCCTACGAGGCTCTGCGCAGCCGGCTCGCTCAGGGTCGCTTTGCACGCGAGGACCTTAAGGACATGCTCGCGCCCATCATCCGCTTGCAGCCGCTCACCTACGAGGAGCTACTGGTGCTGATCGAAAAACTCATGCAAATTCACGCCGGCTACTTTGGCTGGACGCCCACGCTTACCGAGAACGACTTGGTGGACTTCCTCAAGATTGAGTTTGGCCGCGTGGGAGCCGATACGCACCTGACGCCTCGCGAGGTCATTCGCGACTTTATCGAGCTGCTCGACATCCTATGCCAGAACCCCGATGCCAACGTTGCCGAGCTACTACAAAGCGTCGGCGGTGACGCGCTGGCGCCAGCAACCGCAACAGGCGACACCGATACCGCAGGTGGCGACCGTAACTTCGCCGAATTCACCATCTAACCTGCCAAAAAGGGACAGGTTTATTTTGGTAGGTTTTATCTGGGCGAACGTTGAGACAGTAATGCAGCAAGCCACTGACCACCGCGTTAAGAGGTTCGTATATGAGAGGAGGCCCCGTGAACGCCTTTGACCGCTACGCCCCGTTTATCCAAGACTTCATCTACTCCCACGATTGGGATAGCCTGCGCTCCATTCAGGTTGCGGCAGCAGATGCCATCTTTAACACACAAGACAATGTGCTCCTGACGGCATCCACGGCATCCGGCAAAACCGAAGCGGCCTTCTTTCCCATCCTGACCGAGTTTTGGGAGAACCCGCCCGCAAGCGTTGGCGCCCTCTACATCGGCCCCCTCAAGGCACTCATCAATGATCAGTTCGTCCGTCTCAATGACCTGTGCGAAGAGGCCGACATCCCCGTCTGGCACTGGCATGGCGACGTCTCGCAATCGCACAAAGCTAAGCTCATCAAAAAACCGAGCGGCATCTTGCAGATTACGCCCGAGTCACTCGAGGCGCTCTTAATCCATAAGCACATGGCGATCCCGCGCATGTTTTGCGACCTACGCTACGTGGTCATCGATGAGGTCCACTCGCTCATGCGCGGCGATCGAGGCGGGCAAACGCTCTGCCTTATCGAGCGACTCTCGCGCATGGCCGGCGTGCAGCCTCGCCGCATTGGCCTTTCGGCCACCATCGGTGACCCGGAACGCACGGGTGCCTTTCTCTCACAGGGAACGGGGCGCAACTGTGTTATCCCCCGCTTTGAAGAACCGCACCGCGTATGGCGCATCTCCATGGAGCACTTCTACAACTCGGGCCCCCAGGCACAGCAGCGGGGATTCATGGGCACAGGTCCTCAAGAGGCCGAAGTGCTCGCGTGCGAGCGCATCGAGGCAGCGGCATCCGCGGCGCTGCCGGCCGGTGCTCAAGACATGCGTCACAGCGGACAACTCACGCAAGAGGAGCGCCGCCAACGTCGCGAGCAGGCACGGGGCAAGGCTGCCCCCAAGGACCGTCGCACTTCCTCAGCCCCCGAGGGCGAAGTCGACATCCCGCAGGCAACCGAACAGGCACTGCTCAACCCCACCGACACCGCACCCGACAACGCCGACCCCGGCATGGGCTACATCTTTGAGCATACCCGCGGCCGCAAGTGCCTGGTCTTTGCCAACTCGCGCGAGGAGGCAGAGGCCGTGTGCTCCATGTTGCGCAGCTACTGCGAGAGCCGGCACGAGCCCGACCGCTTTCTCATCCACCACGGCAATCTTTCGGCATCGCTGCGCGAGACGGCCGAGGAGCTCATGCGCGACGAAGAGCAGGCGCAGACGACCGTCACCACCTCCACGCTGGAGCTCGGCATTGATATCGGTCGCCTGGAGCGCGCGTTCCAGATTGACGCGCCGTTTACCGTCAGCTCCTTTTTGCAGCGCATGGGGCGCACAGGCCGTCGCGACCTTCCGCCCGAGATGTGGTTTGTCATGCGCGAGGAAGAACCCGAGCCGCGCACGATGATGCCCGAAACGATACCCTGGAAGCTCCTGCAGGGCATCGCACTCGTACAACTCTATCGCGAGGAAAAGTGGGTCGAGCCGCCCGAGCTCGATCGACTCCCCTACAGCCTGCTCTACCACCAGACCATGTCGACGCTCGCCAGCACCGGCGAGCTCACGCCGGCCGAGCTTGCTCAGCGCGTGCTCACGCTCAGCTATTTCCACCGCGTCTCGGCCGATGACTATCGCGTACTGCTGCGCCACCTCATCAAGATCGACCACATCCAGGTCACCGAGGGCGGTGGGCTCATCGTGGGTCTCGCGGGCGAGCGCATCATTAACAACTTTAAGTTCTACGCTGTGTTCCAGGAAAACGAGGAGTTCACCGTTCGCAGCGAGTCGGCCGAGTTGGGCACGATCGTCAATCCGCCACCGCCCGGTGAGCGCATCGCCATAGCCGGGCACTGCTGGATAGTCGAGGAAGTGGACTGGAAGCGACACACCGTCTTTGCCACGCAAGTCAAAGGTCGTGTGCCGGCATACTTTGGCGACTGCCCCGGCGACATTAACACGCATGTACTCGAGCGCATGCGCAAGGCGCTCAACGAGCACGCGGCATATCCGTACCTCATGGGCAACGCACGGGCACGCCTTGCACAGGCTCGTCATACCGCCGAGATTTCGGGTGCGGGGACCAAACCGCTCATCAACCTGGGTGGCGACACCTGGGTGCTCTTCCCCTGGTTGGGCAGCTACGCCTTTCTGGCGCTCGAACGTATGCTCAAGATTAAGTGTGCCGCGGAGCTGGGCCTTCGCGGGCTCGATCCGTCGCGTCCATACTTTATGCAGTTTAAGATGAAGGCCGACGAGGAGACGTTCTTTGAGGTGCTCGCAGCCGAGGCCGAAAAGGACTTCGACCCCATCGAGCTCGTCTATCCCGGCGAGGTGCCTTATTTTGATCGCTACGACGAGTACGTTCCCGAGGAACTCGTGCGCAAGGGCTTTGCCGAAGGCGTGCTCGACATCGAAGGCATGAAGCAGCGCGTTCTCGGCTGGCGCGACCACGCCTAAGACCAGTCTTTTTGGGACGGGGAGACTTATTTGTCGTGAAGGACGGTGCCGAGGAAGTCGGTGTCGAAGGGCACGGCTTCGGCAAAGGCGTAGTTGCCGTCGCTGGCGATGAGCAGGTAGTTTTCCTCGCCGCCGAACTCTGCATCGCCGCATGGGACCACCCAGGCATGGGCGAATACCTCGAGTGCCGTGGCAGCGCAGTCGCG
>CABUZF010000194.1 GCA_902495985.1 uncultured Collinsella sp. | reverse complement strand
TAAACAGGTCGATCCCGGCTCGACCCATAAAGCCGCCCCGCTTGCAGCGAGCATGCGGTCGGCAACGGCACGCCAACCCCCTCGTCACCTTCAACAGGCAGCGCTTAATCCCATGCAGCAATCCATGAATCATAGTCTCCCTCCAGCCACTCGGGACGCGATTGGTACGAGACGTCGACCTTAAGCTCGACATAACCGTTTTGGCCTGCACTACCCATAGCCTGCGCAAACGCGCCGATCACAGGCAGCGGTTTAACCTCACCGGTAACGGAAACGGACGAGACGCCGCCCGCGCCGGCCCGGCCAAGCTCGATATCCCACGACAGGGGCCCGCCGGCATGAAAAATCGAAACGTCGGGAACCGCGGCAAGACAGCGGCGGGCGAACTCCTTAATATCCTCGTCATTTCCCACCGTCGTCGTGGTCATGAGCCGCGCGGTCTCGGCGGCGGCAGACTCCATGACGGCGCGCGTATAGAGCAGGCACACCGGCTGCAGCGCCAACAGGACGAGCGTCAGAAACGTCGGCAGCAGGAACGCCGCCTCGACCGTAGACTGCGCCCGGTCCTCGCGCGCAACATCAATACAGCACGATGTCTTTAGCGCCCGCAGCGGCATCGATAACCGATGTCGAGGTGACGCCGTGAGACGCCGCCCGCTCGACCAGCGCCGCCAAGCGCCCATCGGCACCGGCACGCCAAAGCCCAGCGATCGCCAGCACGATGGAAAGCAGCGCCACCGTGACGATGGCGTATTCGACCGTCCCCTGGGCAGATTCCTCACACAGGACATCATGCATTTCACAGTCCCTCCTTTGAGTTCGTTGTCTGCGGGGTCAGGCGGACCACGCGCAGGCGACACGAAGTATCACCAGCATCCGCGGCAACCGTCACCATATCGACCCAGCCGCGTCCGTCGCGCACGATGACGCCCCACACGTTGCCCTTGATGTCGAGATAGCCGCTCAGAGCAAGTTGCGCCGTGGGCACTTCGCGATAGGCGCGCAATATATCCGCCGCCGCTTCGGTCATCGGTCGGCACTCGGACCATGCGAGACGAACAGCGACGGCATTGTTTGCAGATGAACCCGTTGCAGCACCCGCTCGCTCGTCGAGTGCTTGCAAGAACGTTTGCGTCGTGACGGCGGCACTCGCATCGTCCGCGTCTCGCGCATCATCTTTTTGAGATGCCACAGCCGAACCCGAGCCCGCATCCGCGGCAACCCCTAAACGTTGTTGCCGCGCCGTGTTAAGCCCCCAAACCGCCACTGCCACCGCCACGACCGCACAGGCGAGCACCAGCAACGCGCCGACGGGATGGGCACCCTCTACAGGCTGTTGATGCCCTCGCTGATAGCGTTCCATAGATCTTGGACCTTGCCCTTAAATGCGACAATGGCAATGATGGCGATCACCACGAGCACGCCGACCAAGATGGCGTATTCGGTGGTGCCCTGCGCACTCTCCTCCTGCAGTAGCTCCCCGGCATGCTGGCGAGCGCGAATTGACTGGCAAACAGCCCAGCTCCAGACCTTGCCAGCAACGTCAGTCATCGTGTTCATGTATTCCTCCCTACATCATCCCGCCTGCTCCCAACAGCGGGCCCAATATGGACAGAAGCAACGCCGGCAAGATGAGCGTGCCGGTAGGAATCAGCAGCTTGACCGGCGCGCGCTCGATCTCGCGCTCGACCGCGGCGCGATGAGCCGCACGGATCTCGCGACTTTGAGCGGCCAGTGTCTCGGCAAGTGGGGCACCCAGGGCGAGCGCCTGTCCCACCGTGATGGCAAAGGTCTCGAGCGCTCGCACGTCCAGGTCGCGCGCGGCGGCCAACAACTCGTCCTCACGCGTGCCCACGCCCACCTGCCACGCCATGCAGGCCCGCTCAAGTCGAAGAGCCAGCACTGACCGGCGGTTGGCGCAGAAAATCTCAAGCGCCGCATCAAACGAAAGACCGGCCGAAAGACCCAAGCGCACAACATCGATCATCTCGGACACTTCGCCGAGCGACACTCGCGCCGGGCCGCCCGCTCCAACCGCGCCCTTCATTCGCGCGGTCAGAGCATCGACCACCGAGCGACCCGCGGCAGCGACCAGCACCGCCTCGCGCTTGCAGGCCTCTGCGATCTTGCGTGCATCCGCCCGATCCAAACCCGTCGCGACAAATACACTCAGAGCGCACAGGCAAGCCGCAACTGCAACCGGGGCGCTCATAGCTCCACCCGCATAATGCGCCTGATAACCACCAGGGCAACGGCGTTGAGGGCAAGACCCAGCACCACAGCGCCCGCGCCGGCAGGCGTCGCAAGACCGCGACGAAAATCTGCCGAAAGCAGCGCCAACACCGCGCACATGCCCGTCGGCATCGCCGCGACCATATGCGCAGACATGCGGGCCTGCGACGTCTTAACATCTAGGCGGCGCTTGAGCTCAATGCGCTCCCCCACCATGCTCGACGCCTCGGATAACAGGTCGGCAAGCGGAGCACCGGTTCGCTGCGACACCTTGAGCGCCAAGGTGACAAGCGAAAGGCCGGGGGCATCGATACGGTCGAGTAGGTCATCCAGCGCATCAGTCGCCGAGACGCCGCAGTCGATCGCCGCCGCCACGCGCAAAAACTCGGTATGCACCGGCTCTTGCGCGTGAGTTCCCACAAACCTCATGCCCTGGGCCAGCGAATGACCCGAGGCGAGCGACATGGAGAGTGCCGTAAAGGCCTCGGGCATGGCTTCTTCCACATCGTGTTGCTCGCGGCGACGGTCGAAGGTGTCGCGAGCGGCGCCTGCGCCAAACGGCGCGAGCAGCCCCAGGACAAAGCCGATAGGCGACAGCGATACGACAGTCAGGGCAATGCCGCAGACACCACTCGATAGCAGCAAGCATGCCAGGCGCGCCTCGTCATCCTCGATGACAAGGCCAAGGCGATGCGCTGGAACCAGCGCCGCCCAGGGGCGGGCAATCTTTTTTAGCAGGTCGTTTTCTACCAACTCGCGCGGCAACTTCTCGGCAACCGATTCGAGCGCATGGCTGACCAGCTCCGCCGGCGGCACGCGTGGCGCACGAGGCTCCGCCCCACACGCCACCGCGGCAGAAAGCCCCGTCAAGCCCCCTACGACGAGGGGCACAACGATCTCCATTCGTCCACCTCCTCTTGCGTGAGCGTTCCCGAGCGCAGGCCCTCTGCGATAAACGGAGGCTCGCGATCGAGCGTCCAGGTGCGCGTGGCGGCATCGAACGTCACGTAGCGCTCAAGCTCCACGCCGCCCGACGCGCCGCGTCGCACTCCCGAATAGGAGGACACGAAACGCCTGCCGTCCGCATGGCGCTCGGACATCACGATGCCGTCGAGCGCCATGGCAATCTGCTCCTCGAT
>CABUZF010000193.1 GCA_902495985.1 uncultured Collinsella sp. | reverse complement strand
GGTTTGCATTGTGGGGTGTTTTGCCGTGAGCCGTTCTGCCCGTATTGGATTGATTGTCTTGGCGCTTGCGATCGCTGTGGTTGGCGCGGGCGCTGTCGGTATGGCATTTCTACCTGCTGCGGTGACGGAGCCGTTGGTCAAGCCTGTGGCTCAATCTGTCGAACTTCTGACCGGCGACGACAAGCCCGAGACCATTACCGTTGATTTTGATGAGCAGCCGGCTGTGCTGGGTATTAGCAATTATCCGTGTATTCAGCTTGGGGCCATGCGCTATACCACGGATACAAGCCTGATCGATAGGGCGTCCGAGCTACTCAAGGGCAAAACATTTAAGCGTTGGTACGGATATGCGTCCTATCGGGCAAAAGCGAACGACATGGTTGGCGGATGTCACTCTTCCATCGAGCTGGACACTGCAAACGGCGCAAAGTTATGTGATGTCTCGTACGATCCGGGTTACGAGGGCAATGAGGGTCCGGGTATTTACATCATGGCCGGCGATGCAGCCTATGTCATGGAGGGCGACCAGGCCGAGCTCAACGATTTTATGGGTCAGTGTATCCAAGATGCCTATGAACAGACCTGCTTGCCCGACCCGCAGACTGCACGCGATAGTGGGTCTGCCCGTATATGGCTCTTCGAGGATGAGATGCCCTGGAGCGGCGAATCGGGAAGCACGGGTTCGGCAAGTAAATAGAGACTGCAACCACCACAAAGGTACCCGTCCCCTTTGTAGTAGTTCTCGGTTTGTCTCGATCTGTAACATCTTGGCCGCTAAAAGTGGGCCTGGTGTTACAGATTTAGATTTTCGATTCGGGTGTCTTCTGTTTGTCTCAATCTGTAACAGATAGGGCCCTATTTGCCGAGTAGTTGTTGCAGATTTAGATAAACGGGCGCCGCTGAGCATTTCATCTCGATCTGTAACATCTAGGATTAAAAATGGCTGCTAGATGTTACAGATCGAGATGGTAGTGCGCCTGGGCAGCGGCAGGCTGACACCTCAGTACCCTATCCATCAATCACTCAGAAAATCTTATATATAGAGACTTAGATTTGTGTATAAGATCGCGCAAAGCTGGCAACAATACTTCTCGAACAACGTGAAGCCGCCCCGTAGGGCGGCCACCCCAAGAGAGGTGATTCCATGAGAATCGATAAGCTAGCAATGACGTCGCGCGAGGCGTTGCAGACCGCCATGAGCACGGCCGCTGACGCGCAGGCCGGCGCGGTGGAGCCGATTCACCTGCTGTCTGCCCTGCTCGGTGCCGGCGAGCGCAATATCTCCGTGATTATCGAGCGCATCGGTGCCGACCCGGCTCAGCTCGCACGCTCCACACAGGACGCCATCGACCGCGCGCCCAAGGTTTCGGGCGAGGGCCAGCAGATGGGCCTGTCCAACGAGCTCGTTCGCGTCATCGAGAAGGCCGAGAAGAAGGCCACCAAGATGGGCGACAGCTTTGTGGTGACCGAGCATCTGCTGATGGCGCTTGCCGAGGACAAGGGCGAGGCGGGCCGTGTGCTGCGCGACGCCGGCGTCACCAAGGAGCGCATCGAGCAGGTCTACGAGGAGCTGCGCGGCGATGACCGCGTGACGTCCGCCGAGGACAAGACACAGTTTGAGGCGCTGGAGCAGTACGGCCGCAATATCTGCGACCTTGCCCGCGCCGGTAAGCTCGACCCGGTCATCGGCCGTACCGACGAGATTCGCCGTACCATCCAGGTCCTGTCCCGTCGCACCAAGAACAACCCCGTGCTCATCGGCGAGCCGGGCGTCGGCAAGACGGCCATCGTCGAGGGCATCGCCCAACGTATCGTGGCCGGCGACGTGCCGAGCACCCTGCGCGACCGCGACCTCATCGAGCTCGACATGAGCGCGTTGGTCGCCGGCGCCAAGTACCGTGGTGAGTTCGAGGACCGCTTAAAGGCCGTGCTCAAAGAAGTGCAAAAATCCGAAGGCAAGGTCATCCTGTTCATCGATGAGCTCCACACCATCGTGGGCGCGGGTGCCACCGAGGGCTCCATGGACGCCGGCAATATCCTGAAGCCGGCGCTTGCCCGTGGCGACCTGCATGCGATCGGCGCGACCACGCTCGACGAATACCGCAAGTACATCGAGAAGGACGCGGCGCTCGCCCGTCGTTTCCAGACCGTGATGGTCAGCGAGCCCACCGTCGAGGACACCATTTCGATCCTGCGTGGCTTGAAGGAGAAGTACGAGATCTTCCACGGCGTGCATATCACCGATAGCGCGCTCGTGGCAGCTGCCGACCTCTCCGATCGCTACATCGCCGACCGTTTCCTGCCCGACAAGGCCATCGACCTGGTCGATGAGGCGGCAAGCCGCCTGCGCATGGAGCTCGACAGCATGCCGGTCGAGATCGATGCCACCACGCGTCAGCTCACCCAGCTGCAGATCGAGGAGCAGGCACTCATGAAGGAGACCGACGACGCTTCCAAGGAGCGTCTGGAGGCCTTGCGCCAGGAGATTGCCGAGGTTCAGGAAAAGCTCAACGTGCAAAAGGCCGGCTGGCTCAACCAGAAGAACGCCATCGACCACGTGCAGGAGCTCAAGGGCCAGCTCGATGAGGCCAAGAGCGAAGAGGAGTGCGCGACGCGCAATGGCGACCTGGGCCGTGCGTCCGAGCTGCGCTACTCCGTGATCCCGGGCTTGCAGCAGCAGATTCAGGATTCCGAGGCCGCGCTCGAGGCGCAAAAGCAGCAGGACGGCGAGGGCCTGAACGAGCAGGTGACCTCCGATGAGATCGCCGAGGTCGTGAGCGCTTGGACCGGTGTGCCCGTCTCCAAGATGATGCAGGGCGAGCTCGACAAGCTGAAGGGCCTGGAGGGCGAGCTGCATAAGCGCGTCATCGGCCAGGACGAGGCGGTCTCCGCTGTCGCCGCGGCCGTGCGCCGCAGCCGTGCGGGTCTCTCCGATCCGGACAAGCCCATCGGCAGCTTCTTCTTCCTGGGCCCCACCGGCGTGGGCAAGACCGAGCTCGCCAAGGCACTTGCCGAGTGCCTGTTCGACGACGAGCGCGCGCTCGTGCGTATCGACATGTCCGAGTACATGGAGAAGTTCAGCGTCCAGCGTCTGATCGGTGCGCCCCCAGGATACGTGGGTTACGACGAGGGCGGCCAGCTCACTGAGGCCGTGCGCCGTCGTCCGTACTCCGTGATCTTGCTCGACGAGATGGAGAAGGCTCATCCTGATGTCTTCAACGTGCTGCTGCAGGTGCTCGACGACGGCCGTCTGACCGATGGCCAGGGTCGCCAGGTGTCCTTCAAGAACACGATTATCATCATGACGTCCAACGTGGGCTCCAAGGCCATCGCCGATCTGTCCGGTAAGGACGAGGAGGAGATGCGCCATCAGGTCGACGC
>CABUZF010000192.1 GCA_902495985.1 uncultured Collinsella sp. | reverse complement strand
GTCCGGACCGCCCCGCGGTCCAACTTTCTGTCCGCACCCCCAAAGCCTCCAAATAGGAACTATTTCACCGCAACTGAGGAGGCGGGAGCGAGTGACCGGCCTAGCGCAGGGACCTCAGGCCGCCGGCGTCCTTGTCGAGCACCGTAAAGCGCACGGCATCCAGGTGTTCCAAGATGCTGATGGCGCGCTTGCGCGACACACCCAGGGCCTCGCGCAGCATGCTCGTGGTGGCAGCGCCACCGGCATCGGCGATGGCGGCGGCAACAAGCTCGCGCGCATGGGCCTCGGCGGCAGCGGACAGGGCAACGTCGCGCTCGACCTTCACGATCGAGCGGTTGAGCGAAAGCTCGCGCAGGGCACGCGTCATGGTGTCGCGATCGAGCTGCAGTTGCTCGCCCACCTCGGGCAACGTCGGTGCATCGAGGCCGGCTTCGTCCAGCAAGGCAACGATACGTTCGCAGGCTTCGCGAACCACGCGTGCCGCCGCGGCGGCCGAATGCGGATCGAATACCTCGGCGCCCTCGGCGGCGCACACACCACGCGAGCAGCCCTCGGCAATCAGAGCCGCGGCAACGCCTTCATCAGCGGCAGACCACGCAGCATGGGCAACGGCGCCAGGCGTAAAGCCCGTCTCCTTGGGAGCCGCCGTGTGCATGGCTGACAGGGTCGCCGCCAGTGCATCCATCGCGGCGTCGAGCACCGTGGCGTCCGCCAAGTAGTCCGCATCACCCACGGCAAGCTTGCGAACGGAGCCCTGCGACACCAACCCGCGCAGTGCGGCATCGACCTCGCCGACACCAAGATCCAAAGCGTCGGTAACATCAACCGCCGTAACCGGCAGCATCTGCAGCGCCAGCCAAGCGCCCACACCGCCTGCGGTATCGCCGGCCTCAAGCGCTGCAAGCAGCGTGCGCTCCCCCGCCGAAAGCTCGCGCGAGCGGCGGCAGCGCGAAAGCAGCACGCGCCCGCCGCCGATGAGCATAACGGGCGAATACGACAGCACCACGGCGTGGTCTCCGGCGCGCAGCGGCAGCGGCTCCTCCAGGCGCACCTGCACGGTACGGGTCTCGCCCACCGCCATGGGGGCCTCGCCCTCCAAAAGCATGATGCGACCGACAACCTCGGCCGTGCCGGCCATCACATGCACGCGCGCACCCGACTCGAGCACACGCGGCTTGGCTCCCTCACGGCCCAGGTAGGTGAACGTCATCATAAAGCGTAACGTCTGACCAAAGCGATTCGCCACGCCCAGCAACTCGCCGCGGTCAAGCGCCGCGACACCGTCACCAACTAGGTTGAGCGCCACACGCTGACCAGGCAGCGCGCGCGGCGTATCGCCATGCACCTGAATCCCGCGCACGCGACAGACCGTACGCGACGGCAAAGCCATCAGCTCGTCGCCCACCGCAACCGGCGCATCGTGCAGCGTTCCCGTTACGACAGTGCCGACGCCCTTAATCGTAAAGCAGCGGTCAATCGGCAGGCGCGGCGCGGCATCGGTGCGCTCGGCACGGTCGCGGCAGGCATCCCAGCAGGCACTTACCTGCTCGTCGAGCACCGCAAGCAGCCCGTCGATCCCCTCGCCCGTCTTAGACGACACGGGCACAATCGGCGCGCCCGCAAACACGGTACCCGACAAAAAGTCATCGACATCGAGCTCGGCAAGCTCGGTCATCTCGGCATCGGCAAGGTCGCACATCGTCAGCGCGACCACCATATGCGTGACGCCCAGCAGCTCCAGCACATGCACGTGCTCGCGGGTCTGCGGCATCACGCCCTCGACGGCAGAGACCACCAACACGGCAACATCAATGCCCGTGGCACCCTGCACCATGGCGCGCAGGTAATGCGCGTGGCCCGGCACGTCGACCAGGCCGACGATCTTGCCGCTCGGCAGCGCCAGCTCGCCAAAGCCCAGCTCCACGGTCATACCGCGACGGCGCTCAACCTCCAGACGGTCGGGATTCTTGCCGGTCAGCGCCTCGATCAGTGCGGACTTACCGTGGTCAACGTGACCCGCCGTGCCAACGATAACGGGGCACTCCACCAGCGTTTGAACCTCACTCATCGAGCAACCGCCTTCTTAACGCACGCGACGAGCGTCGACGCCGCCGTCTCGATATCGCGGTCGCCCACAAGCGTACGGACGTCAAACAAAATGCGATCGTGCGAGGTTCGCGTGACGACCGGCGTGTCGAAGTCCTGGACAAGCGAGCGCTTGAGCGCGTCGACCGTCAGGCGCTCGTCAACAAGACGCACGGCAACGCACATCGTGGGCAGCTCCACGGTAGGCAGAGAGCCGCCACCGGGGGTCGACGATTCCTCGACGATTTCCACCTGCACGGCACAAGGACAGCCAGCCTTATCGAGACCCGCCACCATCAGTTCGCGCAGCTTACGCGCGCGACGCTCCAGATGAGCCTGCGGAAGCGTGAGCATGTTGAGCACCGGCACCTCGCGATGGGCAACATCCGCCCCATCCATGTAAATGCGCAGTGTAGACTCGAGCGCCGCCAGTGCGAGCTTACCCGGACGCAGGGCACGCATAAGCGGATGCGACCCGCAGGCCTGAACCAAATCGCGACGGCCCATGATAATGCCCGCCTGTGCGGCACCGAGCAGCTTATCGCCCGAGCACGACACCAGATCGAGCCCTGCCGAAACCGAAGCCGGCGTGGTTTCTTCGCCGCCGCGCACCAGGATGTCATCGGGCAAAAGCGCGCCCGAACCCTGGTCCTCGTAGAACAGCAGACCATGCTTGTGGGCCAGGGCGGCAAGCTCCCGAGAGCCCACTTCCTCGTGAAAGCCCTCGATGCGATAGTTGGAAGGATGGACCTTGAGGATCATGGCCGTATCGGGCGTGATGGCGCGCTCGTAGTCGCCCAGATGCGTGCGGTTGGTGGCGCCGACCTCGACGAGTTTGGCGCCCGAGGCCGCCATGACGTCGGGAATACGGAAGCTGCCACCGATCTCGACGAGCTCACCGCGGCTGACGATGACCTCTTTGCCCGCGGCATGGGTCGCCAGCACCAGCAGTACCGCGGCGGCATTGTTGTTGACCACGAGCGCGTCCTCGGCACCGGTGAGCGAGCGGATCAGCTGCGCGGCATGCTCCTTGCGCGACCCGCGTGAGCAGGTGTCGACGCTGTACTCGAGCGTGCTGTAGCCGCGCGCGACCTCGGCCACGGCCTTGGCGGCCGACTCCGCGAGCGGAGCGCGACCCAAGTTGGTATGGATGACCACACCCGTGGCGTTGACGGCGGGACGCAGGCTCGGCAGTGCGGATCGATGCGCACGCCACTCGATCGCCGAGGCCAGGTCGCGCTTGGAGCGCGGGGCGGCACCGGCGCGAATGGCGGCGCGTTCCTCGTCAAGCTCGACCGTCACGGCGGCATG
>CABUZF010000191.1 GCA_902495985.1 uncultured Collinsella sp. | reverse complement strand
GCGGTCAGCAGGTCGACCTTGCCGATCTCCTTGAGGTACATACGGACCGGGTCGCCGGTCAGCATCACCGTGGAGGCATCGATGCCGCGCACGCGCGAACGCGAACGGGACGTGCGCACGGTGCGCTTCTTCTTGCTCTTGGAAGAACCCATCTCGGCGTCGGCCTGACGGGCCATCTTGAGCTCATGATCGTCGAGCGAGCCGGAATCGTGCTCGTCGTCGTCATCGAAATCGTCGGTATCGTTATCGGTATCGTCATCGTCGACGTCCATGGGGGCGTCGTCGTTTCCGCTCGCGGAGATAATCTGGATGCCGCTGTTGCGCAGCGCGGAATACACCGCGGTGAGCTGCTCGTCAGAAACATCGATATCCTTCAGGGCGACCTGAATCTCGTCCTCGGTTACCGAAGTCCTGTTTGAGCCGTTGCCCATGAGCTTTGCAACGTAGGATTCCAGCCCAGTACCCGTGCTCTCAGTCTTTTTTGGCACAGATTCTCCCTTCATAGTCCACAGGACTCAATACTTTAGCACACACATTGACGTCTATACCCAAAAAGAAGACTGGATATAGGCGAGAATACGCTGGTTGACCACAACATCTAGGCTTGTTCGGTGCCCGCGGCCTCCAGGCCGATCAAACGGAACGGGTCCGCCACGCCGCCGATCGACTTTTGCAGTTCGCGTTGACGTTGCGAATCCTGCGCGGCCTGCACGGTCAGCGCGCGACGGGCCTCATCATCGAGTGAACGGTCCCGGCGCAGCTTGGCCTGTGCGGCACGCATGCGACGCTTGATGGTGTAGAGCTCGAGCGTATCAAGCATAAACACGATGTTCGTCTCGGTGGGGTGCTTGCTCGTCGCGGAGATGCGCCCGGCACTCACAAGCGTTGCCGCATCGGGACACACTGAGCGCGCCGCATCCATGCAGGCTGCAGGATCGGTTCCCGGCGGCGTTGCCAGAACGGCCCATGCAATGGACTCGTGACGCGGGTCAACCCACTCGATGGAGCAGATGCGGTCGGCATACGTGCGGAACAGGTCGGGGTAGCTCGTGAGCATCGTCAACAGCTCGCGCTCCCCTGCCAAGGACTTGCGTTCAAGATCGGTAAGAACCATCGGCGCCGCCGCAGCCGGTGCGCCCGAACCGTCAGCCACAGGCACAGCGCCCATACCATCAGGCACATCGATCGGCGGCAGGTCGTCGACGACCTCCACGGGCGCGGCGCCGTAGGCATCGAGCGGGACGTAGTCGTACGGCTCTTCTTCGACCGGCGCGGACACCGGCGGCGTCGCGCCCGATGCCCAAGCACCGCGACCGGCATCGCGAGAACCCGACGCCCGACCGCCCGCGCTACCGGACCGCTCAGTCTGTGCCCGCTGGCGCTCATAGTTCTGCTCACGACGTCGTTCCGCATCCTCGCGCTTGGCGACATCGCGAAACACACGACCCGAGCTCGCGCGCACCGTCTCCAGATCCAAACCCAGCAGATCGGCAATCTGGATAAAGTACGTGTCGATCATATAGCTGTTGCGCAACGGATAGATAAGCGTCAGCGCATCTTCCAGCGCCTTAGCGCGACCGCCCGGCGTGGTGATGTCACTCGACTCCTGCAGCGAACGGTAGACAAAGTCCATAAGCGGCTCGGCAGCGTCGATGCGCGTCTGCAGTGCCTCGCCACCATGTGCGGTGATGAACTCCATGGGGTCGTTGCCGTCGGGGAGCACCACGCAGCGCAGGTCCATGGAATCCTGCTCGATAAACTGAATCGCGCGACGGGCGGCCTTCTGGCCCGCTGCATCGCCGTCGAACATATACACGATGCGCTTGGCAAAGCGAGTGAGCGTCTTGACGTGATGCTCCGTGAGCGCGGTGCCCAGCGTGGCGACAACGTTTTTAATCCCCGCCTCCCAGCAGGCGATGCAATCGGTATAGCCCTCTACCACGATGGCGGTATCCTGCGCGACGATAAACTCCTTGGCCCAATTAAAGCCGTAGAGGTTTCGCTTTTTATGAAACACGCTCGTCTCGGCGGTGTTGAGATACTTAGGCTGGCCGTCGCCCATAATGCGACCGCCAAAGGCAATGTTGTGACCCTGCTCGTCAAAGATGGGGAACATCACGCGGTCGTAAAAGCGGTCGGCAAGCTGCCCGCGCCCGCGACTCACGGCAACGTTGGCGTCGATCATCTCCTGCGGGGTAAAACCCGCCTGGGACAGGTGCGACACCAGCGCGTTACGGCCCGGTGCAAAGCCCAGGCAGTAGCGGCGGCAGACGTCGCCGCCCATGCCGCGGCTGGCAAAGTACTCGCGCGGACGGCCGTCCTTACCGCGCATGAGCATGGTGTGGTAGAACTGGGCGGTCTCGGCGCACAGATCGTAGATGCGGGCACGCTTGGTGCCGCGCTCGCGGCGATCTCCGGTGTCATGCAGCTCAATACCCGCGCGATCGGCCAAGTAACGGATTGACTCGGGAAAGCTCAGGTTCTCGCGCTTCATGATATACGTGAAAACGTCGCCACCCTCGCCGCAACCAAAGCAATGCCACACCTGCGTGGCGGGGATAATGTGGAAGGACGGCGTCTTCTCGCCATGGAAGGGGCAGCATCCCCAAAACTCATGGCCGCGAGGCTTGAGCTCGACCGTTTCCTGCACGATGGCAACCAGGTCGGACGCAGCGCGTACCTGGTCTTTTTCCTCATCGCTAATCACGGATGCTCACCCCCTGATCGCCCAAGTTGTGACGAATATCCTCGATATTACCCTCGACGGTCGCGATCAACTCATCCAGCGAATCGAACACACGCGAGGGACGCAGCCAGCGCGTAAACGCCAGCGAAACGGAAGCGCCGTACAGGTCGCCCGTATAACCAATTAAATTAGCCTCGAGATGCGCAGATGCCGCATCGTCAGCATACGTTGGCGGCAGGCCGACGTTCACAGCAGCGGGCCACGCGGTGTCATCGACCAGCACCAGACCCTCATACACGCCATCGGCTGGCACCTGAATGCCGTCGGGAACCTGCAAGTTTGCCGTGGGAAAGCCCATGCCAGAACCCTCGTGACGGCCGCGAATAACACCGCCACGCACCATATACGGACGGCCGAGTAACCCAGCAGCAAGCTCCACATGGCCCTGTCCCAGCTCATGACGAATGCGGGTGGCGCAAATGGCCTCACCGCCCTCGCAAAGCAGGTCGTGACCATACACGTCAACGCCGTGCTCGGAACCCCAGGAGCGCATCTCGGCAACACCAGAAGCACCGCCACGACCCAGCCTAAAGTCACTGCCAACGCGAATCGATCGAATGTCGACCAGACGCGACACCAGCGAGAGAAAATCAACATGGTCAAGCGCCGCAACCACAGGCGTAAAGGGAACGGCCACCACCGCATCGACCCCGG
>CABUZF010000190.1 GCA_902495985.1 uncultured Collinsella sp. | reverse complement strand
GTCGCATACGCCGACCTGAACTTCTGAGCGTTCGCATGCCGCGTCGGACACATGAAGTTCGTGCAGTACGGCACCCAGCGCCGAGTTTGCGCCCGGTCGAATTTCCTCGAGCGTTACGGGATCGAGCGCCACCAGATTACGCGCCTTCGCATACAGCGTTACGCGTTTGCCCACTTCGTCGCTCCAACTCTCGGGGATGGCGAAGCTCATGCGGAACTGTGCCGTGCAGCCCGGTGCCAGCGCGGCGTTGCCGTTGTCGGCTACCAGCGGGTGCGTTGCAAAACGTGCGCCCAGCGTCTCGAGCGCGTACTTCACGTGTGCCATATCGTTGGCCGAAGCGTCCTCGGCAAGCTCTGGATCGTAGATCGATGCCATGCGTGCGTTCACTCCGAACCCGATGGATGCGCTGGAGAACGGCTGACTGGAGCCCTCTCGGTACAGATCGATCGTGCCGGCGGTGAGCAGCGTGTTGCCGTCGTTTCGCACCGTGACCATGAAGGATTCGCCTGCTGCTCCGGGCACCACCGCGCCCGAGGTAGCAACGGCGCCCGTCGGAGTGGCACACGCCACCAAGGGCACTTCGATGCCGTGCAGCTCTGCCTCGCTCTTCTCCGCGCTCACAATGTGCGTGGCGAGCGCGGAGAGCACGCCTCCCGACGTCAAAAATGTCGTTATCTGATCGACGGGATGGTCCAGCTCGCACATCACGAACGGCTCCGTGAACAGATCGCCTGCCAAGGTGCTGGCGAAGATGCGGAAGTGCTTGCCCATCACTGCTACCGGGTTGCCTTCTTCGTCGTAGGTTTGTCCTACCTTGCCATCGGTGTTCTCTACATAGAGCACGCACCTGCCGTTGTTGCTTACGCTAAACGATGCCGGGCCACAGCCTGCGGCACCCACGGGCTGCGTTGCAAATGCCGATGCGCCTCGCGTCCAAGTAATATGCTGCAGTTGCTCGTTGACGGTTGCCAAAAAGCCCGAATGTTGTGGCCACGGCACCGCGTGGGGTACTGTGGCATCTGGCGGCATAACGCCCCAACCCGCGATGGACTGGCCGATCACGGCATACGATGCGCAGCCACAACCGTTTGCAGTTTCGTATGCAACGGGCACCACCATTTTGCCGTTGATATTCTCGGGCTCGCTCAGCTCGATACTCGACGGTGCCTGCGGAAAGCGGAGAACTTGGCGGAAGGTCAGGCTGTCGCCCGAAACGTCCGACCACAGGGTAAAGCACTCCAGCGCAACCTCGGCCTCGCTGCCGAGCGCCTTCTCTGCGGTGGTTCCGCGACGGTGGAGGTAGGCACCCGACAGGCGACCGCCGACCAGCGTCTTGCCCACCGTGATACGCGGGCACTGCAGGCAATGGTAGCCATCCTCTTGCAGGCGGCCGCGCGAGATGCTGCGCCATGACGTATACGACACCACGCGAACTCCGTCGTTGCTTATGCGCAGGCGCACGACGGACAGTATGCCGGCTGTGCTTGCCGTATCGAAAAGGGTGTTGTCGCCGTC
Source organism: uncultured Collinsella sp. (assembly GCA_902495985.1). Classification (GTDB taxonomy): domain Bacteria; phylum Actinomycetota; class Coriobacteriia; order Coriobacteriales; family Coriobacteriaceae; genus Collinsella. The sequence goes on along the minus strand of CABUZF010000190.1, from coordinate 1,893 downwards.
GGGGCGCTCGCCCGAGACCAGCAGCACGTAGGCGTCCTGGTTTCCTCTTCCGTCCGTATATTCCACCACGTCGAAGTCGTAATCGTATATGCCGTCGCGCTCCACGTCGTTCTCGCCAAATCCAAGGGGGAAGTCCACGGGCGTGGGGGCAGACCACGTGCCGTTCGTCTTTGTATGCACCACCAGGCGCGAGCGGCCATTGTCGCCGTAGCGCACCGAGGCGATACGGAACAGGCATTCTACGCCGGCAATCATTGCCAGCTTCATGTGAGCTTCGCTGAGCACGCCAGCAAACAGCACGTTGTCGCTCGAGGGCTTGATGCCGCCACGCTCGTCTTCCGATACACCGGCAGAATTGGCGTTGGGGTCCGCAACGGCGTTCTTCGCCTGCCAGACATGGGTGTACGCATACATCGGCGCGGCGTTTTCGTCGTTCTCCATCAGTGCATGGACGAAATGCTCGATCTGTCCTGTGTCGTCGCTTTCTGCATTCGCCTCGAGCTCAATGCGCGCGACCGCTTGATCCCAATCGCGCACGACAGGCGCGACATTCCTTGCGGTGGCCTTAACCTCGGCGCGTGCGAGCAGCTCGGCGTTGGTGACGATGGTGGCCGACGCGATAAACTGCGGCACACCACCTCCCTCGGCGTTGCCGGGCGTGCCGAAGCAGGCATCCAGCGTATAAGGCGTATCTCCACCCAAGGCTAGCTCAGAGCGCTGGAGCACATACTGGTTGCCATTGTTCACCGACATATTCCACGAATCGATGAGTGTGGGCCACGACCCCGACCAAGCCTTGGTGGTCCACTTGAACATTACGAACTGGAGTATCACATCGACATCGACGTCTGCACCCACGCGCAGTCGCGGAAGCTGGTGACCGTCCGCCTTCTCGTACCCAATGAACAGCGTGAGGGATGCGGCGCCGCGCACGGCGGACGAAGCGACGCCTGCAACGCCGGCGCCAAAGGTGACGGCGAGCCCGATTTGGATGGTGAATGAGCCCGAGGTGTTTGAATAGTCGAGCGATATGTTTTTGAAAAACGCCGCGCCGCTACCGTGCGTGTGGGCGCCTACGGCGAGCGCCAGTTTTGCCAGCACCCAGGGATTGACGTTTAGGAAAAACGGCACCGGTCCTAGGGTAAATTGCTCGGTCCAATTGAGGTCGGTTCTTACCTGGAAGAGGGCCTTAATATTGCCGTATGCGGGGTCGTTGTTGTTACCCCAGGTTTTGCCCACCCAATCGTAGGCGAGCGAGCCGTACAGCTGTGTGGCGATATCCATCGTGAACAGCGGCGTGCAATGGTGGCGAAGGAGCTTGGTGTTTCTTGGATCGGTGCCCGAACCGGCACTCATGCTTTTGTACTGATTCCACTTCCCCTCCATCTCGTCGAGGTAGCGGTTTGCTTGCTTGGCGCCCGACTCGCGCGGTGACTTCTTCCAGTATTCCGGATCAGGGTTGCCCGAATCGTTCATGTAGCTGGCTGGTTTGTATCCTCCGCCAAACAGCACGTACCCGGCAAACGAGAAATCGAACAAAATGGGGAACGAGGGCATCCAGCACGTGAACTTATTGCCGCCGATGCCGGGAAACGCCGCTGGGAAATCAAACGGAGTGACCTCTTGGTCCATGGTAGTGGGGACGATAGTGGTCGAGCCCGATTCCGCCTTTGCGGCCGGCGCGGTGACAACGGCCATGGGGGAGGAGAGTGTATAGGTCTTGCCCTGGTAGTCGAGGGCAAAGCGCAACTTGCATCCTTCCTCCAGAAGGCCCGAAGCTGCATCGAGGAACGTGTCTTCGAGCGTGAACGTCGCCAGATTATCCGCGCCCGATGCGCTGGCCTTGACTTGGCCAATCTGCGTGACGGTTTCGGGTGAGCTGCCCGCGGCAGG
>CABUZF010000189.1 GCA_902495985.1 uncultured Collinsella sp. | reverse complement strand
ATGATGAGCGCGATGGCGGGGGCAATCGCCGTGGGGGAGAGCGTGCCACCCATCAAAAAGCCGATGGCGGTGAGGACAACGCCGCCGACCAAGAACTGCCACCCGGCAAGCAAGACGCCGTCGTGCTTGCGCGAGAAGATGCCGATCAGGCAGGTCGAAAGAGCACCCGCGACAGTGGAGGCTAGGATAAAGCCCTCGCCATCGAGCCTGAAGCCAAAGGTGCCATCTGCGCCCGAGAGGTTGACGAGCGCGACGCCGGCAAAGCCCAGCGCACAGCCAAGCACCTTGGCCGTATTGAGCTTCTCGGTGCGAAACGCCAGGGCGGCAAAGAGGATTGCGAGGAAGTTGGCGCTGGCCTCGATGATGGAGCTCGACATGGCGCTGGCGCGCGAGAGGCCCAGATAGAAAAAGAAGTACTGCCCGATAGTCTGGAAGAGCGACAAGACAAAGATGGGCTTGATGTCGCGAGCCTGCGGAATGAGGGGGCGGCGTTGGGCCGCACTCATCCCAACGATAACCAGGGCGCCGGCAAGCGTGAAGCGCAAGCCCGCAAAGAGCAGCTGCGAGGCGCTATCGTGCGCTGGGATACCAAAGAGTGCGTAACCGATCTTGATACAGGGAAAGGCCGATCCCCAGAGTGCACAGCAGACGAGGCAGCCCAGGATGAGTCCGGGCAGGGTGGCGAGATACGGCTTGCGGCTTTCCATGATGTCCTTCCTACATGCGCGAAGCAAAAAAGAACCCGCCACCGGATGTGCCGGTGGCGGGTGTTGTTACCCGAAGGGATTGTACCCGATGGGAAAGGTTTAAGCGAAGTAGGCCACGCCGCTCTCAAAGATCGGCATGAACTTATCGCCGGGGACATGCTCGGGCACGTTGCGGTACAGGTTGTCGCCGCGACGCTCGGCATGGCCCATCTTGCCCAGGACGCGGCCGTCGGGGCTCGTGATGCCCTCGATGGCGAGTGCGGAGCCGTTGGGGTTGACGGAGAGATCCATGCTGGGCTTGCCGTCCTCGCCCACGTACTGCGTGGCGACCTGGCCGTTGGCGATCAGCTGGGCGAGCACTTCGTCATTGGCGACAAAGCGGCCCTCGCCGTGGCTGATGGCGACGGTGTAGGGGTCGTCCAGGCTGCACTGCGACAGCCACGGGGACAAGTTGGACGAGATGCGGGTGCGCACCAGACGGCTCTGGTGGCGACCGATGGTGTTGAACGTCAACGTGGGCGCATCGGGCGTGGCGTCGACGATGTCGCCGTAGGGCACCAGACCGAGCTTGATCAGGGCCTGGAAGCCGTTGCAGATGCCCAGCATCAGGCCATCGCGGGCCTTGAGCAGGTCGCGGACTGCCTCGGTGACCTCGGGAGCGCGGAAGAACGCCGTGATGAACTTGGCGGAGCCGTCGGGCTCGTCGCCGCCCGAGAAGCCGCCGGGGATCATGACGATCTGGCTTGCACGGATGCGGCGGGCAAGCTCGTGGGTGCTCTCGGCGACGGCCTCGGGCGTGAGGTTGTTGATCACGAAGGTGTCGGCCTCGGCACCGGCGGCACGGAAGGCGCGGGCGCTGTCGTACTCGCAGTTGTTGCCGGGGAACACGGGGATGATCACGCGCGGGCGGGCGATCTTGGCGCCGCCGTACACGTGGATATCCTTGGCGCGGAAGTCGATGGTCTCGACCTCGGGGGTCTCGCCGGCGCTGCGGTAGGCGAAGACGCCCTCGATGCCGCTCTCCCAGGCCTCCTGGAGCTCGGCGAGCTCGATGACCTCGGAGCCGGTGTCGATGACATAGCCCTCGACGGTGGTGCCCAGGGGCTCGACGACAACGCCGTCGGCGACCTCGGGCAGCTCGGCGTCCTCGGCGAGCTCGACGATAAAGCTGCCGTAGAGCGGGGTGAAGAGGCTCTCCACGTCTACATCCTCGGCAAGCTCGATACCGATCTGGTTACCGACGCACATCTTAAAGAGGCTCTCGGCGCCGCAGCCGTAGCCGGGCGTGGATATGGCCAGGGCGTTGCCGGTAGCAGTGAGCGCCTCGACGGCGTCAAACGCGGCGAGCAACTGCTGGGCGTCGGGACGGTAGTCCTCGCCATAGGTGGCGGGGGCGATGCGGACGACGCGGTGCGTGAGGCCCTTGAACTCGGGCGAGACGGCGCGGGCGGCCTTGCCCACGGCGACGGCGAAGCTGATCAGGGTCGGCGGAACGTTGAGCTCGCCGGTCTCGTCCTCAAACGAACCGCTCATGGAGTCCTTGCCGCCGATGGCGCCGGCACCCAGGTCGACTTGGGCCATGAGGGCGCCCAGGACGGCTGCCGTGGGCTTGCCCCAGCGCTCGGCCTCGGTGCGCAGACGCTCGAAGTACTCTTGGAAGGAGAGGTAGGCGCGCTTGTGCTCAAAGCCGGCGGCAACGAGCTTGGCGATGGACTCGACCACGGACAGATAGGCGCCCGCAAACTGGTCGGCCTCCATCAGGTAGGGGTTGAAGCCCCATGCCATAGCGCTCGCCGTGGTGGTCTCGCCGTCCACGGGGAACTTGGCGACCATGGCAGAGCTCGGAGTGAGCTGCGTCTTGCCACCAAAGGGCATGAGCACGGTCGCGGCGCCGATGGTGGAGTCGAAGCGCTCGGAAAGGCCCTTGTTGGAGGCGACGTTAAGATCGGTGACGAGCGAGGTCATGCGCTCGGCAAGTGTGGTGCCGGCCCAGCTGGGCTGCCACACGCTGCGGGCGCAGACGTGGGCGACCTGGTGCTTGGGTGCACCGTTGGAGTTGAGGAACTCGCGGGACAGATCGACGATGGCGACGCCGTTCCATGCCATGCGCATGCGCGGCTCGGCGGTAACCTCGGCGATGACGGTCGCCTCCAGGTTCTCCTCGGCGGCATAGCCCATGAACTCCTCGACGTCACCGTCGGCGACGGCGCAGGCCATGCGCTCCTGGGACTCAGAGATGGCGAGCTCGGTGCCGTCAAGACCGTCGTACTTCTTGGTCATGGTGTCCAGGTCGACATACAGGCCGTCGGCAAGTTCGCCTACGGCGACCGAGACGCCGCCGGCGCCAAAGTCATTGCAGCGCTTGATCATCTTGCAGGCGTCTTCCCGGCGGAACAGGCGCTGCAGCTTGCGCTCGATGGGAGCGTTGCCTTTCTGCACCTCGGCACCGCAGTGGTCCAGGCTTTCGAGGTTGTGGGCCTTGGAGGAACCGGTGGCACCGCCGATGCCGTCGCGGCCGGTGCGGCCGCCCAGCAGAACGATGACATCCCCGGGGGCGGGGCACTCGCGGCGGACATGGGAAGCGGGGGTAGCACCTACGACCGCGCCGATCTCCATCCGCTTTGCCACATAGCCGGGGTGATAGATCTCATCCACCTGACCGGTCGCCTTGCGGAGGATGATTTTGGGGTCAAGCAGCCCGGTCGGGCGGATAATCTGTTCCACAATCTGGGAT
>CABUZF010000188.1 GCA_902495985.1 uncultured Collinsella sp. | reverse complement strand
GCGATGCGGTTCTCGATGCCGTCGAACATGGGGTCGCCGATGCCCGCGGGAAGCCCGTAAATGCCGCACTCCACGATGCCGCCGATGCTGTCGAGCTCGTCGCGCGCGGCCAGAATCTCCTCGCGCATGCGGCCGGCTGCGGCGGCGTCAATGCACGGCAGATTGTTCGTAAGGATCGCCTTGCGGTCGGCCTCGCGATAGACCATATCGTCCATCGGCAGGTCGGAGATGCCGCCGATCTGCGCGACGTGCGCCATGACCTGAATGCCGCGGGCCTCGAGTACCTGCAGTGCAATGCCGCCGGCGATGCATAAGGGGGCCGTTAGGCGGCCGGAAAAATGCCCGCCACCAGCGACATCGTGCATGTTGTGATACTTCACGCGCGTAGGGAAGACCGCGTGTCGGGGAGGGGGCTTGCGGCGCAGCTCGGAGTAATCCTTGGAGCGCGTGTTGGTGTTCTCGATAATCGCGGCGATGGGCGCGCCGGTGGTATGTCCATCGACCACACCGGCGATGATATGCGCGGCGTCGGCCTCGCGGCGTTTGGTTGCGGTCTCGTCGCGACCGGGGGCGCGACGGTCGAGGAAGGCCTGCAGCTGCTCCTGGTCCACGGCGATGCCCGCCGGGATGCCATCGAGCGAGCAGCCGATAGCGGGAGAGTGCGACTGGCCGAAGATGCTTAAGTGCAAGACGTTGCCAAAGGTCGAGGACATGCTATTCCTCCTCGAGCGTGACCTTGCCGCCCAGCAGGCGGTAGTGGTCAAAGAAATCGGGATAGGACTTGTTGACGGCCTCGGCGCCGTGGATCACGACATCGCCGGTAGCACGGCTCGCGGCGATGGCGGCCATCATGGCGATGCGGTGGTCGTTGTGCGAATCGACCTCGCCGCCGGTAAAGGCGTCGACACCCTTGATGATGAGGTCATCGCCGGCAATGCGCACCTGCGCGCCAAGCGCGGTGAGCTCGCGGGTGGTGGTGACCAGGCGGTCGGATTCCTTGATACGCAGACGGGCGCAATCGCGGATAAAGGTGCGGCCCTGTGCCAGCGAGGCCACGGCCGAGATAACGGGTACCAGGTCGGGAATGTCGTGGGCACTCATTTCAAAGCCGGCGAGCTTGTCGGACTGCACGGTGGCGGCGTTGGTGGAGCGCACGATGCGGGCGCCAAAGCGCGAAAGCGCAGCAAGCACGTTGCGGTCGCCCTGTGCGGAGCTCAGCGACACACCCTCCACGGTGATGGGGTCGGAGCCGATGGCGCCGGCGCACAGCCAAAAGGCAGCGTTGGACCAGTCGCCCTCGACGGCCACGTTGCCGGGTGTGCGATACGAGCCACTGCTCACGCGGAAGTTCGTGACCTCGGGCTGACCGTCCTTGGCGGGAATGCGCTCGACGTTGACCTCAACGCCAAAGGCCTTCATGGCCTGGATCGTTAGGTTGATGTAGGGGCGGCTCTCAATGAGGCCGGTCACCTGCACACAGGAGGGCTGGGACAGCAGCGGGGCCGCCAGCAGCAGGCCCGAGATGTACTGCGAGCTCACATTGCCCGGCAGCACAAAGGTGCCCGGGCGCATGCGGCCGCTCGTCTTGAGCGGAAAGCCGCCCAGTCCCTGCAGGTCGCAGCCGGCGGCGATGATCTCGTTCGAGAGCGGGGAGAGCGGGCGGGCGCCCAGACGGCCCTGGCCCACAAACGTGGCCTCTGCTCCCAGCGCACAGGCGACGGGCAGCATAAAACGGAGTGTGGAGCCGCTCTCTCCGCAGTCGAGCGTGCCACCGGCAAGGGCCTTGAGCAGGCCAAATTCAACGCTTTTCATGGTCGGATGGACCTGGAAGCCGTCCTCGACGGTCTCGATGCGAGCACCCAGGGCCGTAAGGCAGCGCACCGTGGCCTCGATGTCGGCGCAGGTGGTGTTGCAGGTAACGTGCGTCTCGCCGTTGGCAAGCGCAGCGCAGATGATGAGGCGATGCGCCATCGACTTGGACGCGATCGCGGGAACGGTGCCCTTGAGCGGGGAGGGGGTGATGCGGGCTAGCATGCGGATGCGTCTCCCTTCTGGCCGAGGCCCTCGGCAATGAGTTCGTGGAAAGTGGAAAGCGGCGTGCGGTCGATGCTGCAGCGGCCAATGCCGTGCGGAATCACCAGGTCGATGGTGTCGCCCGCGCGCTTCTTGTCGTGGAGCGCCTCGGCAAAGACGGCATCGGCATCTAGGTCGCAGCGGGTCTTGAGGCCATGGCGGGCGCAGAGCTCCTCAATACGACCGGGCAGCGCAGCATCGCAAACGCCGTGCAGGGCCGCGGCGCGCGTGATAATGCCCATGCCGATCGACACGCAGTTGCCGTGTCCGAGCTCAAAGTGCTCGCAAGCCTCGACGGCGTGTCCGGCGCTGTGTCCAAAGTTGAGGAGCTTGCGCTGGTTGGCCTCGCGCTCGTCGGCGACGACCACGGCGCGCTTGATGTCGATATTGCGGGCGATGATGAGCGCTACGCGGGCCACATCGCGGTTGAGCAGCTCCAGCGTGAGCGGGGTCTTCTCCAGCTCGGCGAAAAGCTCCGGGTCGGCGATCACGGCGTGCTTGACGACCTCGCCGCAGCCGTCGGCGAACTGCGCGGGCGTGAGGGTGGCCAGGCACCCCACGTCGGCGATAACCACGCTCGGCTGCCAAAAGGCGCCGGCCAAGTTCTTGCCGGCAGCCAGGTCGATGGCGGTCTTGCCGCCCACCGACGAATCCACCATGGCGAGCAGGCTCGTCGGGATCTGCACAAACTTGCAGCCGCGCATGTAGGTGGCGGCCACAAAGCCGGCCACGTCGCCCACGACGCCGCCACCGAGCGCCACGATCACGTCGGAGCGCGAAAGCTCGTGCTCGGCAACAAACTCCAAAATGGCAACATAGGTTTCGGCGCGCTTATGGGCCTCGCCGGCCTCGAAGGTGCAGATGCTCACCTCGTAGCCTGCGGATTCGAGGCTCTGCTTAACCGGCATCTGGTAGAGCGGACCCACGTTGGTGTCCGTCACGATGACGGCCTTGGCGCCGCCGGCAGTGGCGCGCACGAGCGGCCCCGCCTGCTCCAGCAAAAACGTGCCAACATGCACCTGGTAGGGGCGTGCGGTGTCGATATCGATGGTAATCGCCATAAGCTTCGGTCCTTTCGACCTGGCGTGATAGGTGGTCTAGTGGGAGGCCTCGTCGTCGAGCGCGCGCTTGATGCGGTCGCCCTCGGCAAGGAGATTCTCCAGATAGCGTTGGTCGCGGTCCTTAAGGGCGCGGCTGTAGGCGCCAAGCGACTCGATCAGGTGGTCGATCTCGAAGGCAAGCGCGTCGGCGTCGTCAATCATGAGTGCGGACCACATCTGCGGGTTGAGGTGGGCCACGCGCGTGAGATCGCGGTAGCTACCGGCCGAAAAACCGTGGTGGACCTGGGCGGTGGGGCTCTTGACGTAGGCGTTGGATACCACGTGCGCAAGCTGGCTCGTGAAT
>CABUZF010000187.1 GCA_902495985.1 uncultured Collinsella sp. | reverse complement strand
GTCGATGTTGCCGAAATTAGCGATGAGACCACCTTTGACGACCTCGATGCCAACTCGCTCGAGCGTTTGCAGCTGGTTACGGCCATCGAGGACGAGTTCAACCTCGAGATCGATGACGAGACTCTGCTCTCGCTTAACTCTGTCGCCGACGCCGTCGACGCGATCGAAAACGCCAGGGAGGCTTAGGTCTTGGCTTTGTCTGAACGACTTACGCGCGCCCAGGAAATTCTGGGCCACGAGTTCAATAATAAGGTGCTGCTGCGTGCGGCCCTTACGCATCCCTCGGCAGTCGAGGGCCAGCCGGTTTCTGCTAGCTATGAGCGCCTTGAGTTCTTGGGCGATTCCATTTTGGGCGCTGTGGTCGCAAGCTCCCTGTTTGAGTCCTATCCGGAGTTTGACGAGGGCAAGCTCACACGCCTGAAGGTGTCGCTTGTCTCGGGCGCTACGCTGTCCGAGGTTTCTCACGAGCTGGGCATTGACGACATCATCATCTTTGGTGCCTCCGAGACCGGTACCGGTGCGCGCGGCCTGCATTCGGCCCTCGAGAACGTCTACGAGTCGCTCGTGGGCGCACTGTACCTGGATGCCGGCTGGAATGCCGCAGCGGAGTTTATCCATCGTACGCTTAAGCCGCATTTGGCTTCCGAGCGTGCCGAGCATCCTGCAAACCCCAAGTCGTTTTTGCAGGAGTGCGTGCAAGCCGACGGTCACGAGCCCCCGGCGTATAAGCTCGTTGGCTCCGAGGGCCCGGCGCATGCGCCCACCTTTACCGCCGTGGTGCTCATCGATGGCATTCGCCAGGGTCGCGGCACCGGTTCCTCTAAGAAGGAAGCCGAGGGAGCCGCCGCGCTCGAGGCGCTCGACCGCATGGGTTACACCACCAACGGCGTGATTCTGAACAAGAAGCACGTGTAAGCGAGGAACCGTGTATCTCAAGTCCCTCACGCTCAAAGGGTTCAAGTCGTTTGCCGACCGCGCCCATATGACGTTTGAGCCGGGACTGACCGTCATCGTCGGTCCCAACGGCTCGGGAAAATCGAACATCTCCGACTCGATTCTGTGGGTCCTGGGCGAGCAGAGTGCCAAGCAGCTGCGCGGCCAGGCCATGGAGGACGTCATCTTCTCGGGCTCGTCAGCGCGCAAGCCGGTGGGTGTCGCCGAGGTTACGCTGGTGCTCGATAACTCGGACCATATGCTGCCCGTCGATTTTGACGAAGTCGCCATCACCCGTCGCATGTATCGCTCGGGCGAAAGCGAGTACCTCATCAACTCGAGCCCGTGTCGCCTGATGGACATTCAGGACATCCTGCACGATTCGGGCCTGGGCAAGGATACGCATTCCATCATCAGCCAGGGCAAGCTCGACGCCATTTTGCAGAGCCGCCCCGAGGAGCGCCGCGCCCTCATCGAGGAGGCCGCCGGCATCTCCAAGCACAAGCGCCGCAAGGAGCGTGCGCTCAAAAAGATTAAGTCGATGGACGAGCACCTGACGCGTGCCCGCGACATCAATAAGGAGATCGCCCGTCAGCTGCGGCCGCTGGAGCGTCAGGTCGATCGTGCGCGCAAGTACAAAGAGTTGTCCTCGCGCGCGAACGAGCTTACGCAGATGCTGGCCGTCGATGAGCTGCGTTCGCTGCAGTCGCAGTGGAACGACCTGGAGAGCCGCTCCAAGGAGGGCGCGGCCGAGCTTGAGCTTGCGCAGTACCGCTTGGGCGAAAAGGAGCGCGAGCTCGAGAAGCTCCAGGTCATGCTCGAGGAAAAGGGCCTGTTTGTGGGCGACCTGGGCGAGCAACGCCGCCATATGCAAGATGTGGTCGGCCGCATTAACTCCGACATGCGCCTGCTCGAAGAAAAGGGCCACAACATGGTGTCGCGCCTGTCTGACATGCGCGGTCAGATTTCGAGCTCCGAGCATCAGCGTCGTCGCGTGGTCGAGGAGCTTGAGGACGCGCGTGCGCAGCTTGAGGAAGTGACCGGTGCGCATATGCAGGCCCAGGAGGACGTTGACGCCGCTGGTCCTGCCGCCGCCGAGCTCCACGAGCGGCGCGTGGCGCTCGACAATCAGATTTCGAAGCTTACGCGCGAACAACGCGATGTGCAGCGCGTAGCCGATAACGCCGCGCTCGAGCTCGCCAAGGTGAAGGATTCCTTGAGCAATGCCGAGGTCGAGGACAACATGTATGCCTCGCGCCTGGAGCAGATCGATGAACAGCTCGAGGAGGTCACGGCCTCGCTCGAGAGCCGTCGCGACCGCGCCGAGGAGCTTGAGGGCGCTCTTGAGGAAGCGCGCCAGGCCCAGGCCGATGCGCGTGAGGCCACCGAGGTCGCCCGTGCAGCCCTGAAGGACTTGCGTAATCGTGAGAGTGAGGCGCGCAACAAGCTGTCCGAGGTGCGCTCGGAGCTTGCCAGCCAAAAGAAACTCGACGCCCGCATGGCCGACAGCTCGCCGCTCGTGAGCCGTCTGGTGGGTGCGCTGGGCGATGATGTTTCGGGCCGCCTGGGTGACGTGCTCGAAGCCCCGCGCGAGCTTGAGGGCCTGGTTGAGCAGCTGCTCGCCGGCGATATCGATGCCCTGTTGTTCGATAACGCTGCCGCACTTGAGCGTGCCGGTCGCGCTGCCCTGGACCAGAAGAAGGCCTCGGGTGAGGCGCTTCTGGTGGCGCGCAGTGTGAGCGGCTCTGCGGCCGCCGAGGGTGCCGCCGGTACCCGTCTTGTTGATCGCTTGTCCGTGCGTGCGGGCTACGGTCCGGTCGTCGAGGCATTGCTCGGCGGCTATTACGTGCTCGATGACTTGGCCGCCGCGCTTTCGGCGCCGGTCGTTGACGGCGTGACTTACGTGACCCCCGATGGCGCCCGCGTCGCCTGCGGCGGCCTGGTGCGTGTGGGCCTCGATGCCGGCGAGGCGTCGGGTGCTCTGGAGCGTAAGCGTCGCATTCGCGAGCTGGAGGGGCTTGAGCCCGATTTGGCCGCTGTGTTTGAGCATGTGTCGGATCAGGTCGTCGAGGCCAATGCGGCCGTTGAGGAAGCGCGTGCCGCTGAGGGCGATGCCGCCGGTGAGATTGCCCGCCTTGAGGGCGAGCGCCGCTCCCTGTTGTCCGAGATCGGCCGTCTGGAGCAAAGCGCCAACAATGCCGAGGTCGAGCGCGTGCGTATCTCCAAGCGCCGTGAGCAGGCTGCCGAGGCCGTTCGCGCCGCGCGCCCGCGCGTGGACGAGCTCACCCGTTCGCGTGACGAGGCCCGTGCGCAGGCAAGCGATCTGGGCTTGCAGATTGCCGAGGCCAACGACGAACTCGACCGCGTTCGCCGTGACGATTCCGAGGCTGCCGGCAAGCTCGCCGACGCCAAGGTTCGCCTAGCCCAGACGAGTGAACGCCTGCGTTCGCTGAAGGGCCGCGTGCCCGACCTGGAGCATCGTCTTGAGGGCATCGACCGTCGTATCCGCGGAACACGCCAGGCCTCGCGCTCGCTCGAGCTGCTGCGCCT
>CABUZF010000186.1 GCA_902495985.1 uncultured Collinsella sp. | reverse complement strand
GGGAACAAGTGTATGTACCAGCCGATTAACAAATAGCATAGCGGTCGTCCTCACAATCATGTTTAAGGGGATAGTGTAGCTCGCGCGGGGGCGCCGTGCACCGATGCTCAGAAAATGCAGCAATAGTCTGCCGGTGCTAACGAGCGAGCCTTCTCGTCTGCCTGGGTGGTCCATTTTGGGCCACATGGGTATGGGCATGTGCCTGCTTGCTCGACATACTTAATGTCGACAGCCCCTGTGCAAAGGAGGACGTTTCCATGGACGAGATGTTTGCCATTAAATGTCAAAACTGCGGCGGCCCTATGTACTCGCACCAGGCTAAGCGCAGCTTTGAGTGCGCCTATTGCGGCACGGTCGTTCCGTGGCAGGCGGACGTCGGAGAGCCCAAGAGCGCCCTGGGCATTCGCCATACGCCGCTGACGGTGGTGGATGGACTGCTCAAGCTCACGCATGTGTCGCAACTCGAGCGCCCGGAGGACCCGGACTGGTATTTCTTCAATTCGCACTGGCGCAATCAGTCGGTCCTGGAACATCTGCTGTGGGAGGATCGCGGCACGGCGCAGGAGTTCCAAGAGGCCACGCATGTGAGTATTCCTTGCCCCTTCTGTGGTGCGTCCTTTGAGGGCGAGTCGACCCAGCGCGTGTTTGAGTGCCCGTCCTGCGGCAACAAGATCGGCATTGCCGACCTGCTCAAGCCGGGGACGTTTAGCAAGCGTCTGACCATGGGCGTGGGTGCGGAGTATGTGCCGGATCAGGGTATTCCCTGCGAAATCTCGCCGCAGCAGGCACGTGCCAACGCGCTGCAGCTGGTGCGCCAGTACCCGGATGCCTTTGCCGGGCACGACGTGGAAGATGCGATCCAAAACGACATGATGCTCTTCTATTTCCCCATGGCGCTGGCGGACCTGCGCATGATGGCGAGCTTCCCGGGCAAGGGCCTGAGCAAGGAAACCCTGGTGTACTACGAGGTGCTCGACTGGGCATACCCCAGGGCAAACTACCTGGACGTTCGCCTCATGGGCATTTTGGAGCCGTGGGACTTTGCCAAGGTTGGGCCGTTTGACCCGGCCATGCAGGAAGGTGACTTTCGCGTTGTCTCCGTCGATGCGTCTACCAAGGACCAGGTGGTTATTGATAAGTTGGCGCTCGACGTTGCGGGCAACGACGCCGAGGCGGTGCTGGGGTTCAATAAAAAGAGCATCCGCACGTGGGCGCGCAAGGCCCGCAAACATAAGGACGGCCTGGTGATGGTGCCGGTCTACTTTGTCGATCGTCCGGCGACAGACGGCCGCGATGGCGAGCAGGTGCGCATTGCCGTAAACGGCCAGACGGGCCGCGCGGCCGCGGTGGTGTTTAGCGACAAGCGCGAAACGCATATCGTGGCGCCGCTTAGCCCGAGCCTGCATCTGTCCAGTGAAAGCACCGTGCACGCCACGCCCGTCGAGGTCAAATACGTTAAATCGCCGTTCCTCTACCAGATTGTGCGCCGTGGAGACGGCGAGCAGCCGCGTCAGGTGGCAGCCGCCGTCGAGGGTTCTTACCGAGAGGAAAAGCCCAAACGCAAGGGCTTGTTCGCTGCGATCTTTGGGAAGTAGGGGAGTAGCGCCGGTTGTTGCCGTAACGTGATGGCCGGGGGTGCGGGGCGGCTCTCAGGAGTGAGGGCTGCTGTCTGATTGTTTGAGGGTGCCAGATGTAAATAAACAGTGGAGCGGCTGCAAAAGAGCTGCCTCACTGGGTAAAATCAGGTTGTGCCGCGGAACCCGCTCCTCAGCGCTTAAACTTCGGAGACGCGGGCAACGCAGGTATTATCGTCTAGGGCCGGCTGCAACCGGCCCTTTTCTATGACTCCCTTCGCTATCCGTTACTGCTTATATTCCCGCCAGATCGCGTAGAGGTTCCGGGCAATGCCGGTCGCGTACATCGAGAGGCGCAGGATTTCAAGAAACAAGTTCATAGGCTTCACCCCAATCGGAGATCGGAGCGTTGCCCGCAGGCGGATTCCGCGGCAGACAAGATTTTACCCTATACGCCGCAGCGGGGGATATCTGACCCCAGTGTTAGAGTGGTGTCCATTTGCATGGATGACCGGGCATGATCGCGACATGTCCTGGAGTTGAAATGCCGCTGGGGATACGAGGGGGAGCCGGGGTCGGATGTTGGGGCTCAACGAAGCAAGTGGCGCTTCTGTCTTTTTGGGATCGGGGATGCGAATCAGCCTGCAGCAATGGGCCCAGCTCGATTCGGGGCGCAGTGAGTCCCGAATCGAGCGTTCCTGGCTGCCATGCATGTCAGGTGATGAAAGCCCACAGCGGCATCGCCTTACACGGCAACGGGGGCCTCTTTGGGGCGTCCCACCCTTGGTGCATCGGCGAGTCGTGCCTCGATGGAGGCTTTGGACATCATGTGCTTGGTGCCATCCTTCCATGAATCCAGCAGTCCTGCATTTAGCAGTTGTGACACCCGTGCTGAGCTAACACCGAGCATACGCGCGGCATCCACTGCGGTGACGGCGGGAATGTCGCCGAGTTCGCGGTTGACGGCTACAGCGATAATCTTGCCGCCGTGTCGCGGCTCATGTCCGAAGTCTGGCACGGGAAGTTCAATGCCGTCCGAATCAAAGAACTCGAATTCCCATACGTAAACCAGGTAAGACCTCCTCTAATGGCGAATAATACGAGGCGTGCTCCTAGAATATTCCGGTCGCATCGATGCAGCTGAGCATACCTATCTTAAAGCCTCGCGCGGACACGAATTGCTATGTTGTCTGGCACCTTCGCATGGGAGCCTTGCGGTGGTTAAAATGTGACCATAGAGGCAGTTTTAGCGAACCCCGCGGGAGTGACGCGTATGGACAACAACACGCTGCTGTTCCAGGACAAAGGTTCGGGTAGGTTTAAAGACGTCAAGATCTACCTTAACCGCATCGAGGTGCTCAAGAAGGGCACTTTTGGTGGCAAGCACACCGAGATTGTTTATCTTAAGGACATTACGGGGGTCAGCAGGATCAAGGGCCGCGACGTTTTCCTACGTAACAGGCTGTTGACTGCCTGTGTTTTTAGTCTGAGCAGCCGCTCCCAAGCTCAGGAGTTCGTGAATGCGCTGAACATGGTGATGTAGCCGATAACGGTGTTCGGGCTAAGGTAAAAATCGGGGCGCAGAACGGTATTCTGCGCCCCCCCAATTGAGTCGATGTGTCTAAAAGGCGGGCTTGCCTATTCGCTGTCGTCCCCAACGTTTTCGCGGTCATTGGCAAGCATCGCCGCGCCGGCGACCGTTGTCGCCACGGCGGCGGCAGCGAGTCCGGCGGCAACGCCAGAGCCGTCGCCCGTGTCGGCGAGTTTTCCGGTCGAGCCCTTGCTCTTGTTGCCGCCGCCGTTCTTGTCGGCGCCGTCTGCGTTGGAACCCGTGCCGCTACCGGTGCCGCCTGCACTGCCCGAGGCCGCTACGGTAAAGCTTGCGGCTCCATCGCTGGCGAGCGTGTAGTTTTGC
>CABUZF010000185.1 GCA_902495985.1 uncultured Collinsella sp. | reverse complement strand
TTGCGGACCGCGCGCAACGTCTCTTTGTCGTCGCGCGTCGAAAACGTAAAGTGACCGTTGTCCTTGGTGAAGATGGCAAAACGCGTAATCTTCTTGGTGCCGCGCAAAACCTCGGCGGCGATGTAGTCGACCTCATCCCACGGGATTTGGATATAATCCTCGGGATTGCGCTCGTTATAGTACTCAAACGCCTTGTTTCCCACCATCACGTTACCGTGGCTGGTAAGCCCCATCAGGCAGGTTGCCGGCGTTGCCAGATCGACCGTGCTGTTCTGAGATTGCGCCATGCGCGCCTCGCCCTCCAAATAAAACAATCGGACCGCATCCAGTGTACCCACCGGGTGCGGTCCGTTTCAATGGCTCAAAAGCCCTTGCCTAGCAATTCTCGGTCTTAAGCCGAAGCGTACTTACATGAAGCCGCAGAAGCGACCGATGATGCCGACGGCGAAGAGAGCCAGGATGATGACGATCGGGCTGACCTTCTTCTTGAGGAGCTTGCAGACCAGCAGGGTCAGGCACACGGCGGCAAGGCCGGGGATGAGCTGATCGAGGTTGGCCTGAAGCGTGGTGACCTTCATCTGATCAAGGGCGGTAGCACCGACGGAGTTGTACATCGTCAGCGCTTCCTTGATACCCTCGGAACCGGAGGGCAGGCTAGCCCAGTCGATAAAGGCGCCAGCAGACTGCTTGACCGTGGAGACGATCGGGGTGAAGGAAATGGACACCCAGCGCTCGACCAGGGCGCCGATGATGAACATACCCAGGATGGAAGCGCCCTCGGTGACCTTGCCCATCAGACCACCGGAGAGGTCCTTGGCGATGGAGGAGCCGACCTTGTAGCCAAACTCCTGTGTGTACCACAGGAAAGCGTAACGGATGATGTTCCACGCGAAGAAGAACAGCAGCGGACCGACGATGCTGCCGGACATGGCCAGGGAAGCGCCCAGAGCGCCCAGAATCGGGCGAAGGGTGAACCAGAAGACGGGGTCACCGACGCCGGCGAGCGGGCCCATCATACCGACCTTGACGCCCTGGATGGCGACGTCATCGATCGGAGCACCGTTGGCGCGCTCCTCCTCGAGGGCGAGGGTAACGCCAATGACGGGGGCGGAAACATAGGGGTGGGTGTTATAGAACTCCAGGTGGCGCTTAAGAGCGGCAATCTGGTCATCCTTGCTGGTGTAGAGCTTCTTGATCGCAGGGATCATTGCGAAGCACCAGCCGCCGTTCTGCATACGCTCGTAGTTCCACGAGCCCTGAAGGAACTGATGACGGAAGCAAACCTTCTTGCGGTCAGCCTTGGTGAGCTGAATCTTGTTCTCTGCCATATGTATCACTCCCCTCCTACTCGTAATCGTTCAGAATGTCGCCGAGCGGGTCGCCGGAGCCACCGCCCATGCCGCCACCCTGCTTGGCCAGATCCTTAAGGCCAAGGTAGATGAGGGCAAGGGAGATGCCGATGAGACCAAGGGCGATCAGCGTGAGCTGAGGGATGGCAGCAAGGACAAAGCCGAGGATGAAGAACGGCCAGGTCTCCTTGGTGGCCATCATGTTGATGACCATGGCGTAACCGACGGAAGCGACCATGCCGCCGCCGACAGCCATACCGCCGGACAGCCAGTCGGGCATAGCGTTAAGCGCGTTGGTAACGGCCTCGGCCGGGATGACGCACAGAAGCACTGCCGGGATGGCGATACGAAGGCCCTGCATGAGGATGGCAGCATACTGCCAGCGCTCGATGCCGGAGAAGTCGCCCTTCTCGGCGCAACCGTCCATGGCGTGAGCGATAGCGGTAGCAATGGTACGGCAGATCATGGTCAGGAACAGACCAGCGACCGACAGCGGGACGGCGACGGCGATGGCCGCGGTAACGGCCTTGGCCGAATCAGTGGCGCCGCCGTTGAGGGCGAGCACCATGATGATCGAAGAAGCGACCGAGGCCAGAGCGGCGTCAGGCGCGACAGCGGCGCCAACGTTAGCCCAGCCAAGGGCCATCATCTGGAGCGAACCGCCCAGGAGGATGCCCTCCTGAAGGTGACCGGTTACGAGACCGATAAGCGTGCATGCCACGAGCGGCTGATGGAACTGGAACTCATCCAGAATGCCTTCCATACCGGCAAGCAACGCGACAATCGCAACAAGCAGAATAGTGATTGCAGACATGTATCGGACCCTCCTTTACTATGCTTGAGCGGCCAGTTCGGCCTTAGCTTTCTTCAACATGGCGTCGAGATCCTCGGAGGAATCCGAAGGAACCTTGCGGACCTCGAACTTGACGCCCTTGGCCTTGAGAGCCTCGAGAGTCTTAACGTCGTCATCGCCCATAGCGACGGCGTTGGTGACGACGACCTTGCCCTTGGAGTGAGCCATGGAACCGATGTTGACTTCCTTGATGTCGACGCCGGCCTCGATGGCCTTGAGCAGATCCTGCGGGTTCTCAAAGAGCAGCATGGCCTTGGTGTCACCAAAGCGCGTGTCCTTGACGACCTCGGCCATCTTCTTGATGGGAACGACGTTGGCATGGACTCCCGGAGGGGCAGCCTGCTCGATCATGGTCTTGCGGAGCTCGTCGTGAGCAACGCCGTCGGAAACCACGATGATGCGGTTGGGGTTGATCTGCTTGGTCCACGTGGTGGCCACCTGACCATGAAGCAGACGGGTGTCGATACGGACGTGGGCAATCTTGATGTGCCCGTCGCCGATGACCGTTCCCGGAGGGATGGCGCCTGCAGGAGCAGCGGCGGCCGCAGCCGGCTTCTTCTCCTCGGGCTCCAGAGACTCGGGCTTGACGCGCACGCCAGCCTTAGCCTCAGTCACGAGATGTTTTGCGATCGCATGCGCAGTGTTCTTTGCGTCAAAGCGCTGCGAATATGCCTCGATGAGCATAGGCAGGTTGACACCGGTGACGATAGCCCAGGAATCGTGGCCCTCGATGAGCCCGCTGATCTGGTTGAACGGCGTGCCGCCCCACAGATCAACGAGGAAGAGCACCTGCTCCTGGTCCTCGAAGGAAGCGACTGCTTCCTCGACCTTGGCACGGAAATCGTCGGGGCCCATGCTCGGCTCGAGCGAGACCACGGCAACAGACGGCTGATCGCCAAAGACCATCGAGCCCGTCTGCTTGATTCCAGCTGCCAAGTCCCCGTGGCTAGCAAGAACAATACTTACCATCACATAACCTCCTTTTTGTCTACGTATTTCCTACACGACATGAAAGGAGTATACCTGTTTGGATTGTGGAATTATAGCTAAATTCGCAAAAGGTTGGATTATTTGTTTAAACGTCTAAGTTTGTTACAAATTGATTACATTACTGTTTTTCGACTCATTACCTGATAAGGCGTCGCTCATCAAGCTATGTATTTTATAGATACAAGCAAGCTGTTCATTAATATCGATTTTAGGCAAGCGCGAATGCGCTTGTACTGCCGCTATTTTGTTTAAACAGACATGGCTTGACTATTTTCGTGACTTATGGTCTATGAAACCACTCAAAATA
>CABUZF010000184.1 GCA_902495985.1 uncultured Collinsella sp. | reverse complement strand
CACCCAGATGAAGAAGGTTCCTGAGACGGCTTTCCTGCGCGGTTTTGGCGGTTCTCAGAACGTACGCTGCCAGATCCTTCGTACCGTCGCCTAAGCGACCGCGGTTTTCGATTTCCCATAAGGAGTATTCTCATGCAACTCAAAGATATGGAGCCCGTGGTCAAGAAGTTCTACACGGGTCTTGAAGAGGGCATCTATTGGGCGCGCCAGTGCCCCGAGTGCGGAGCCGTCGAGTTTCCGCCCCACCTTGCCTGCAATGCCTGCGGCTATCACAAGACCGATTGGGTCCAGGTTTCTGGTCACGGGCATCTGATCGATTTTACCCTGCCTGGTCCGCAGAACGACAAGCCCTACCTCAAGGAGTATGGCAAGTACGCCTACGGCGCCGTCGATATCGACGAGGGTTCTCAGTACACCTACGTCATCTACGGCATTACCAAGAAGAAGGCCCCCGAGATTCGCGCCAAGCTCATGGCGGGCCAGACCGTGGGCGTCCACGCCAAGGTCATCGATCGTCCTGGCTACAAGGAGCTTACGTTCGAGCTTGACGACTAGGCTTTCAACCCTTTTAACAATTCGATTCCTCTCTTAGGCCACGGCGGGACCCATGTCTCCAGCCCGCCGTGGCCGCCCCTCTTTTTATCTTGGAAAGGCACCATCATGAACGAAGAACTCACGCAGCAGATCTGCGATTTTGCCAAGTCCGCCTACAACTATGACGGCGATGTGACCCCTGAGACGACGTTTGAGACCCTGGGCAAGGGCTCGATGAAGATGATCGCGCTGACCTCCATGATCGCGAACGAGCTCGATGCCGAGGTCCCCGTTCGCGAGGTCATGGTCATGAAGACCATCGGCGAGCTTATCGAGCGTACTGCCGAAGAGATGGAGTAACTGCCATGGACCTGATGCAGACCCTGCGCGAGCAGGCTGCCGCCAAGCCTATGCGCGTTGCTTTTCCCGAGGGCGAAAACGAGACCATGATGCAGGCGGTCGCAAAGATCGCTGCCGAGCGTCTCGCCGAATGTGTGCTGGTCGGCGACGGCGGTAAGCTCAAGGAGCTTGCCGATGAGCGCGGCATCTCCCTTGACGGTATCGAGATTGTCGATGTGACCGACGAGGAGGCGAACGCCGCTTGTTGCGAGCGCTACCTTTCGCATCCGGATTGCAAGTTTAAGCCCAAGGGCGCTGCGCGCCGTATGACGCGTCCGCTTGAGCGCGCCCTGATTTTGCAGGTGCTCGGCGATGTCGACGTTATGTTCGCCGGCATCGATAACGCCACGGGCGACATCATCCTAGCGGGACAGACCATCGTCGGCCTTGCCGACGGGGTGGACACCGTGAGCTCGTGCGGTATCGCCGACATTCCCAACTGGAACGGCGGCGAAGGCGGCCTTTTGGCTTTTGGCGATTCCGCCGTTTGCGTTGACCCTACGAGCGAAGAGCTTGCCTCGATTGCGATTTCGTCGAGCGAAACGGTGCGCTCGCTGACCGGATGGGATATCCGTTGCGCGCTGCTTTCGCATTCGACTGACGGTTCGATGGATAACGAGCTTGTCGACAAAGTACGCCGTGCTCGCGAGATTGCCAACGATCGCCGTCCCGACCTTGCCATCGACGGCGAGTTCCAGTTTGATTCGGCGATTAACCCCAAGGTTGCGGCCAAGAAGGTACATCGTGAGTCCGCTGTTGCGGGCCAAGCCAACGTGGTCATCTGGCCCGATATCAACGTGGGCAATATCGGCGTCAAGATCATCCAGAATCTGACCGGTGCCAATGCCTACGGCCCCATGCTTCAGGGCTTCAAGAAGATCGTGTGCGATTGCTCGCGCTCTGCGCCCGTCGACGAGATCGTCGGCAACGTGGTGATGAGCTGCGTGCGCGCCCAGGCGCTTAAGGAGGCTTAAGGTATGTCCGATAAAAAGACTCCCTGGCGCGTCCTGGTAATCAACCCGGGTTCCACTTCCACGAAGGTGGGCGTTTTTGAGGGCGATGAGTGCAAGCTCAGTAAGAACGTTGCGCACGATGCGAAGGACCTTGCCCAGTTCGATGGGGTTTCGGCTCAGATGCCGTATCGCTGCGATCTGATTCTTGGAGCACTGGGGGAGGCGAGCCTGAAGCTCGAGGACTTTGATGCATTTGTCGGTCGCGGCGGCGGCTTGCTTTCGCTGCCCGGCGGCACGTATGCCATCAATGAGGTCATGCTCGAGCATGCCCGCGTCGGTGCGAACGGCATTCAGCACCCGGCGCAGTTGGGCCCCCAGATTGCTCATGAGTTCGCCTCAAAGACGGGAAAGCCCTCTTTTGTGGTGAATCCTCCCGATACCGACGAGCTGTGCGACCTCGCACGTATGACGGGCATTAAGGGCGTGTATCGAAACGTGCACCTGCACGCCCTTAATCTCAAAGAGACCGCCATCCGCCATGCGGCAAAGCTCGGTCGCCCCTATGATGAGTGCAACTTCATCGTTTGCCATATCGGCGGCGGCATCTCTATCTCGGCTCATCTTAAGGGCAAGATGGTGGACGGCAACGACATCGTTGGCGGCGAGGGTCCCATGGCGCCGACGCGCTGCGGATCGGTTCCCGCGATCGAGGTCGCGAAGTATACGGCAGAGCATGGTCTCGACGTTGCCCGCGCCCATTGCATGAAGACCGGTGGCTTCGTTGACCTTTTGGGTACGTCCGATGCCATCGAGGTGTGCGATCGCGCCGCTGCGGGCGATAAGGCTGCGGCTCGCGCCTGGGATGCAATGGTCTACCAAATCTGCAAGTGGATTGGCGAGATGGCCTGCGTGCTGAAGGGCGACGTCGACGGCATCTTGCTCGGAGGCGGCATGGTCCACAGCAAGGAGCTCGTTGCCTCGATTGAGGAATGCTGCTCTTGGATCGCCCCCGTGTCTGCCTATCCGGGCGAGTTTGAGCTCGAGGCTATGGCCGCTGGTGCCTGTCGCGTGCTCGATGGTGTCGAGGAAGCGCTCGTGTACAGCGGAGAACCCGTGTTCACCGGATTCAACGACTGATAGTGCTGTGTTTGGGGCGGCCGATGGTGACGTCCGGCCGCTCCAGCCCTTTTCTCTAAGTGTAAGGATGGATCATGGATAAAACCAAGATCAAGTACCTGGTGGGCATTTATGCTGCCGCCATGTGCATTATGGGCATGTTGGTGCCCGTCCCCATCGTGGCCTCTGTCGCGGCGGCGTTTCCCGACGAAAACATCGCTGCCGTCCAGATGATCATCGGCATCATCCCG
Organism: uncultured Collinsella sp.; assembly: GCA_902495985.1. Classification (GTDB taxonomy): domain Bacteria; phylum Actinomycetota; class Coriobacteriia; order Coriobacteriales; family Coriobacteriaceae; genus Collinsella. Next base: position 265 of record CABUZF010000184.1, on the reverse strand, counting down.
TTGATGATGGCACTGTCCGCCATGCTCGTCTCTTCACAGCTTGCCTCTCGCGTGTCCAAGAAGAAGACGACGCTTGTCGGTCACGTTATCGTGATGCTGGCAGGCGCCTCGGTGCTGGTGTTCCACGACTCGCTCGGCCAGGTCTTAGCGGCTTCTGCTGTCATGGGCCTTGGTCTCGGCGCCGTGCAGAATTCAACGGACGCTCTTATCGCGGATTACTTTGGCGGAAAGCAGCGCTCGTTTGTCATGGGCATCTACTCCACTT
>CABUZF010000183.1 GCA_902495985.1 uncultured Collinsella sp. | reverse complement strand
GTCGCTTCTATCGCATCGTTGAAAGGATGCAACCATGCTGCTACCCGATTCCAAGACCGAGCTCGTCCGCCGTGGCAACAAGGTCGTTTACGACCTGGGCGACAAGATTGTCAAGGTCTTTAACGAGACCAAGCCTGTCTCCGACGTGTTCAACGAGGCTTTGAATCTTGCCCGCATCAATGAGTGCGGCATCCGCAGCCCCAAGGCGCTCGAGGTTTCCCAGCTCGAGAACGCCAACGGCTGGGCGCTCGTGACCGAGAAGGTTCCGGGCACCACCCTTGCCGAGAAGATGGCTGCCGAGCCCCAGCGCTTTGGTGAGTACCTCGAGATGTTCGTCGACCTCCAGATCGAGATCCACGGCTACACCTCCCCGCTGCTCAACCGTCAGCGCGACAAGTACGCCCGCATGATCGACAGCCTCGATCAGCTCAATGCCACTACGCGCTACAACCTTCAGGAGCGTCTGGACGGCATGACCAAGGAGTTCAAGGTCTGCCACGGCGACTTCAACCCCTCCAACGTCATCGTCGGCGACGACGGCCAGCTCTATGTGTGCGACTGGGCACACGCCACCCAGGGCTCCCCTGCTGCCGACGTTGCCACCACCTACCTGCTCTTTGCCCTCAACAGCAAGGATCAGGCCGAGGCCTACCTGGAGCTCTACTGCGACCGCGCCGACATGCCCATGCAGGTCGTGCGTCAGTGGACGAGCATCGTCGCCGCTTCCGAGCTCGCTCGTAAGCGCAACGTGAACGATGAGTTCCTGAAGAACTGGATCGACGTCGTCGATTATCAGTAATATCTGAGCGATTTATTTCGCATCGGAGGCACAAGGAAAACCCCGCAGCTCGCATGGGCTGTGGGGTTTTCCTTTTAGATATCGAGGATGCCACAAGATAAAAGGACGGCCCCGCATCTCCCCGATCTGGAGAAATGCGGGGCCGTCCCGTATATCGAACTACAAGCGAAATCGTCGATTAACGGCGTGCTGCCTTCACAAGCTCGGCGACCTTGGCGACGACCTCGTCGATCGCCACATCCTCGCGCTCACCCGTGGCACGGTCCTTGAGCTCAACGGTGCCATTCTTAAGGCCACGCTTACCCAGAACGACCTGATACGGGAAGCCCATAAGGTCGTTGTCGGCAAACTTAAAGCCAGGACGCTCGTCGCGGTCGTCGACGACAACCTCGATACCCTCGGCGCACAGGCCATCAACGATCTGCTCGCAGACGGTAGCGCACTCCTCCTTCTTGGGATCGAGCGGAATCACCGCGACCTCGTACGGGGCAACGGAGACCGGCCAGACGATACCGTGCTCGTCGTTGTGCTGCTCCACGATGGCAGCGAGCGAGCGGGACACACCAACGCCGTAGCAGCCCATGATGAGCGGCTTCTCCTTGCCGTCCTCGTCCATAAAGGTGGCACCCATGGCCTCGGAATACTTGGTGCCCAGCTGGAAGACCTGGGAGACCTCGATGCCGCGGGCTGCGGAGAGCGGCTTGCCGCAGTGCGGGCAGGGATCGCCGGCAACGACGGTGACCAGGTCGGCCCACTCGTCGACGGTAAAGTCGCGCTCGGGGCAGGCACCGGTAAAGTGATAGTCGACCTCGTTGGCGCCGCAGGCCCACTGCTTGGACTCACGCAGGCTCTCGTCGCACACCAGACGAATGCCCTCGGGCAGGTTAACCGGTCCGATAAAGCCCTTATGCAGACCATAAGTCTGGAGCTCCTCGTCGGTCATCATGCGATAGCCCTTGCCAAAGACATGCTCGGCTTTGCAATCGTTGAGCTCGTGGTCGCCCGGAACAATGGCCACGACCGGCTTGCCCTCGGCGTCGATGAGTGCCAGCGACTTGCGCGTGCCGTTCTCGGGGAACCCAAAGAACTTAGCAACTGCCTCAATGGTGCCCATGCCCGGAGTCTCGACCTTGGTAAGCGTACCGTCGCCAGGACCCTCGGTCACGACGACCTTGGTGCTTGCAGCCTCGTCATCGGCGGCAAAACCGCAGTCATCGCAATAGACGAGCGAAGCCTCGCCAGCATCGGCCAGCGCCATGTACTCGACGGAGGTATCGCCACCGATCTCACCGGAGTCGGCAACAACGGGCAGGGCCTTGATATAGCAGCGCTCGCAGATGTTAGCGTAGGCCTGCTTCATCTTGTCATACTCCTCCTGCAGGCTCTCCTGCGTGGCGGAGAAGCTGTAGGCGTCCTTCATGATGAACTCGCGACCGCGCATCAGGCCAAAGCGGGGGCGGAACTCGTCGCGGAACTTGTCCTGAATGTGGTACAGGTTGACGGGCAGCTGCTTGTAGGAGCGCAGCTCGTTGCGCACCAGGGCCGTGACGGTCTCCTCGTGCGTGGGGCCCAGGACGAACTCGCGACCATGACGGTCGTCAAAGCGCACAAGCTCCTTGCCATAGGCGTCGATGCGGCCGGACTCGCGCCACAACTCGGCGTCGACCATGATAGGCATCATAAGCTCCTGGGCGCCGGCAGCGTCCATCTCGTCGCGCACGATATTCTCGATCTTACGGATCGAGCGCCAAGCAAGCGGCAGGTAGGAATACAGGCCGGCGGCCTCCTTGCGGATCATGCCGGCACGGAGCAGCAGGCGGTGACTGGCGAGCTCAGCGTCCGCCGGATCCTCTTTAAGCGTCGGCGCATAGAGCTTAGACATATACATTGCTCGGGTCATTTATTTCTCCTCAATAAGCTTGTCGACCTCTGCCATAAGCGCGTCGACAATTTGGTCCTCAGCTACTTTACCAATGATCTGGCCATGCGAAAAGAGCAGAGCCTGACCACGTCCGCAGGCAACGCCCAGGTCGGCATCAGAAGCCTCACCGGGGCCATTAACGGCACATCCCATGACGGCAATCGAAAGCGGCGCGGCATAGTTCTTAAGCCGCTCGGTGACCTCCTCGGCGATGGGAATCAGGTTAACCTGGCAGCGGGCGCACGTGGGGCACGAGACAATCTCGGGACCACGGCGGCGCAGGCCCAGCGACTGCAAAATTCCCCAGGCGACCGGCGGCTCCTCAACCGGATCGGCTGTGAGCGACACACGCATGGTGTCGCCAATGCCTTCGGAAAGCAAGATACCCAAGCCTACAGAGCTCTTTATAGTGCCCTGGAGCTTGGTCCCCGCCTCCGTCACGCCCAGGTGAAGCGGAACGTGGGAAATCTCACGCGACAGGGCTCGATAGGTATCAAGCGTCGTTTGCACGCTATGGGCCTTGGCAGAAAGCACAATGTTCGTAAAGCCGCGGTCCTCAAAGTGCTTGACGAAGCGCTCGCTCGACATCACGAGCTTCTCGGGCTGCGTAAGCTCGTCGCGCTCGGCGATATCCTGCTCGAGTGAGCCGGCGTTCACGCCAATGCGAATCGCACACCCAGCGGCGCCCGCGGCATCGATCACGGCATCGACCTTGGCCCAATCGCCGATATTACCGGGATTGATGCGGAGCTTGGCGGCACCGGCCTCCACAGCGCCAATGGCCAGCTTGTGGTTAAAGTGGATATCGGCAACGATTGG
>CABUZF010000182.1 GCA_902495985.1 uncultured Collinsella sp. | reverse complement strand
TCGGCACCCTGCTTGACGAAGTAGCAGCCGCGCTTCTGGAACTCGGCCTTAACCTGGTCATAGATGGTGTCGATGACGGTCACGGACTGCTCGGAAGCGCAGATCATGCCGTTGTCGAAGGTCTTGGAGTGGATGATGGAGTTGACGGCGAGCAGCACATCGGCGGTGTCGTCGATGATGACCGGGGTGTTACCGGCGCCAACGCCCAGGGCGGGCTTGCCCGAGGAGTAAGCGGCCTTGACCATGCCCGGGCCACCGGTGGCGAGGATGATGTCGACGTCGCGCATGACCATGTTGGTCAGCTCGATGGAGGGGACATCGACCCAGCCGATGATGCCCTCGGGGGCGCCGGCCTTGACGGCGGCGTCAAGCACGAGCTTGGCGGCGGCGATGGTGCACTTGGCGGCTGCCGGGTGCGGGGAGATGATGATGCCGTTGCGGGTCTTCAGGCTGATCAGCGTCTTGAAGATCGCGGTGGAGGTGGGGTTGGTCGTCGGGATGACGGCGCCCACGATGCCGATGGGCTCGGCGATCTTGGTGATGCCGTAAGCCTCGTCGCGCTCCAGGACACCACAGGTCTTGGTGTTCTTGTAAGCGTTGTAGATGTACTCTGCGGCGTAGTGGTTCTTGATGACCTTATCCTCAAGAACGCCGCGGCCGGTCTCCTCGATGGCGAGCTTGGCCAAAGGAATACGAGCCTTGTTGGCGGCCATAGCAGCCTCGTAGAAGATCTTGTCTACCTGCTCCTGAGTGTACTCAGCGAATTTAGCCTGGGCCTCACGCATAGATTTGAGTTTGGCCTCAAGCGCCTCCACGTTGTCCACGATGGCGGGAGTAGTGTTTTCCGGTGACTTTTTCACCATTTGTGTCTCCTTGCGATCGGAGATTTACCCTACGCCTTGCATGATAGCAAGAAATTATTCGGCGAACGGTAAGATTCCCGTAAAAGGCACACTAAAACGCTTCAATAAAATGAACCGCTTTAACTAAAACTATCTGTCTGCTGCATCGCCCCGCTCATTGGGGACAGACTTACATGAGTGCTTTCACTCATGTTGGGACAGACATCGATTTGCCATTTTGCCGTTCTGGGCCTGTTTTTGCCGCTCATTGGATATAAATAGGTCACAGGCTCAGCATTTCGCGTTCCTTCTCTCCTTTTAGGTGTTGCCTGTTCAGTTTTTGAAAGGAGAGATTATGCCCCGATGCGTCCGCGCCGTTTCGCTCACTGGCTATTACCACGTCTTTGACCGTGGTAACTCTAAACAGATTATTTTTGAAGATGACTCTGACCGATATCGTTTCTTATTGGACATCTCGGACAGGTTCGCGCGCCATAATGTGGCGGTGTTGGCTTGGTGCCTTATGGACAATCACTTCCATTTGATGGTTGATGACCCATTTGACAATCTTTCAAAGGCAATGCAGTGTGCGCTGACGGCGTATGCCAAGTATTTCAATGGGAAAACGGGGAGAACGGGGCATCTCTTTGATAATCGCTATTCGCGGATCGCTGTTGAGTCGGACACGCAAGCGGTGCAACTGCTCGACTATATCCATCTCAATCCCGTGAAAGGTGCGCTCGACTCACTCGAGGCGTACCGCTGGTCAAGCTACAAGGCATATGAGCTGGGCTATGATCCCTTTGACATCTGTGATGCGGCCCCTATGCTCGATATTGTCGGAGGCTCCCGTTGCTATTGCGAGCATCTCAAGGAAGTTGCCGGGCGCATCTGGTCAGTGGAGGTTCTTCCACGCCGGCGGATCCCCGATGAGGAGGTCCTTTCCATTGCGCGCGAAGTGCTTCCGAGCATAGATCCTGCGATGCTCAAGGCCCTGCCACGCCCCGATCGCGATGCCTGTCTGCTGAGGCTCAGGCGGGCGCATCTCACGGTCAAGCAAATTGCCCGTATCACCGGCATCGGCGCCACAAGCGTGACCAAGGCCACTGTAGGCTAGAGGGAGGCTGCGTGAGGCTGGGCAGGACCTGATCATGGCGCCGCATGCGTACGTCATGTCTGTCCCCAATGCGTGAAAGCACTCATGTAAGTCTGTCCCCGATGAGTGTAAGCCTGTCCCCAATGAGTGCAAAAAGGCGCCCTCCGTAGGGGAGGGCGCCTTTGGTAAGTTCTATATGAACGCGAGGTCTTTGACCCGGAGAGTCCGAGGTACTTGTTGGTAAGACCTTATTTAGGAGCGCGCAACCTTGCCGGACTTGAGGCAGGTGGAGCAAACGTTCATCTTGCGACGGTGACCATCGACGACGACGTAAACGCGCTGGATGTTGGGGCGGAACTTACGGTTGGTGACGCGGTGAGAGTGGCTGATGGAGCGACCGGCAACGGGGTGCTTACCGCAAACTTCGCAAACTTTGGACATAACTGACCCTCCTTGGGCGACAAACGAACATGTCGCGTTAACAAACAAGCCTGAACTATAGCACAGAAGCAGTTCCCTGTGCGTAATCTACACAGAGATATTTCTCTTTTGGCGATAGTGCTCACGCCACGGCCCTGGACGTAGATCCGATTTGCGTGCAGCAGAGGGGATTATGCCAGCTCGTGCGTACGTTTTCAAGCTCGTCCCACAAATATATATAGGTTTATGGAGCATTGGGCTCCGTTTACGGATTGCTCTGTATTTATGCTCGCAATTAAGCTCGAGGTTGGCTACACTATCCCTTGACCATTAAAGGGGTACGAGATACCCACATGGAATTACATAGCTGCCAAAGAGCAGCCTTTCCTGTGGGTGTCTGGTCCGCTTTAAGCGGTCGGGCATCTATTTTTTTGACTGTGTCAGCAGTCAAGACATGTGAGGAAGGAGATCGATGGGCACGACTTCCCCCAAGGCGGTCATCATGGACGAGACCGCCGTCAATCGAGCGATGACCCGCATCGCGCACGAGATTCTCGAGCGCAACGAGGGCTGTGAAGACCTCGCTCTGGTCGGCATCGTCACGCGCGGCGACCTTCTGGCAAAGAAGCTCGCCGAGGAGATCAAGGAGATCGAGGGCGTCGAAGTTCCGCTCGGCAGCCTGGACATCAGCTTCTACCGCGATGACTATGCGACTAATTTCGCTCCCGTGATCCACGCCACCAACATTCCCTTTAGCGTCGACGGCAAGCGCGTCGTGCTGGTGGACGACATCCTGTATACGGGCCGTACCATCCGCGCCGCTCTCGACGCCGTCATGGACCTGGGCCGTCCGAGCCGCATTGAGTTGGCAGTCCTCGTTGACCGCGGCCACCGCGAGCTCCCCATCTCGCCGGACTTTGTCGGCAAGAACGTTCCCTCGTCGCATGAGGAGAACGTGCATCTATATATGAAGGAAGTCGACGGCCACACCGCCGTCGAGATCAACGACGTCGCGCCGGGCTCCCACGTGGGTTCTGCGCCGCTGGGAGGTGAGTAGTACCGTGGCGTTCAACCATAAGCACCTGATCGACATTACCGAGTACTCCGAAGAGGACATCAAGCTCATCCTCGAGACCGCCAAGGCGTTCTCCGAGGTCAACGAGCGTGCGATCAAGAAGGTCCCCACGCTCAAGGG
>CABUZF010000181.1 GCA_902495985.1 uncultured Collinsella sp. | reverse complement strand
TGGGCGGTTGCGGTGCGGACGAGTTTTGGGTCGAGCCCTCGCCACCATCCTGGCGCGGCTTGCGGGAACGGCGACGGCGACTGCGCTTCTGGCCCTGGTCGGCCGAACCCTCGCCACCACGATCGTCGCGCGACTCGCGTTCGTCACGAGCAGCACCGCGCACGGCCTTGGCAGCTGCCCCTCCGCCATCTCCGGGGCGACGACGTGTGACCTTGACCTCGCCATCCGAGACCTGATCGGCCACGGAGGGCACTGAGGGCTTCTGTTGCGCGCCCGAGGAATGGCGACGGCGCGGACGCGGCGCGCGCTCCTCCTCGCCACGTGACTTGCCGCTCTTGTCGACAGGCGCATCGGAGGCCGAGGCGCCCTTGGAAGTGGCACCGACCTCGCGAGCAGCTGCGGCGCGGAAGGCGTCCTCGCGCTCCTCGCTCGACAGATGACGGCGGCGGCGACGTGTGGGGTTCATGCCGCCGCCGCGATTCTGCTGCTGGGGCTGCTGAACCTCGCGCTCGCGAGAGGCGTTCTTGCCCGCGGCTGCAACCTCGGTAGCATCGCCCGAGCCCGCGCGCTTGCGACGGCGACGGCCATCGGCCGCCCCCTCGGCCTCGGGTGTCTCGGCCTTACCGCGGCCCTTTCCGCGGCCACGGCCCTCGCCCTGACCCTGACCGGCGCGGGCATCGGATTCAGCATCGCGACGACGGCGCTTGGGCATCGACGTGCCGGCCAGACGGTCGGCACTCGACAGGCCATCGCCCACATCGACGCCGTTTTCGCGATCGAGCTCCATGAGCGCCAGACGCATCTCGGGCGACTCAATGCGCTCGAGCACGTCGCGCGTCACGCAGTCGGGGCGGCAGTTGCAGCCCTGCTCGGCGGCCTTCTTTTTGCAGCCCTCCGAGCACGTCATATCGGCCAGGTTGACCTTAAAGACTTTGCCGTTCTCCAGGCGCAGCACCAGCTGCTCACGCGGCGTGTCATACTCCTGGATACGCGCCTTGCCAAGCGGCGTATCGATGAGCGTCTTCTTTTTGGGCGCACGGCTCTTAAAGTCCTTGTAGGCCTCGAACTCGTAGCGCAGGCAGCACATCAGACGACCGCACACGCCGCTGATCTTGGAGGAATTGAGCGGCAGGTCCTGCTCTTTTGCCATGCGGATCGAGACGGGCTCAAACTGTCCGCCAAAGCGCGTGCAGCAGAGCTCCTGTCCGCACTGGGCATAGCCGCCCACCAGGCGGGTCTCGTCGCGCACGCCGATCTGGCGCATGTCGACGCGGATGTGCAGCGTCGAGGACAGATCCTTGACGAGCTGGCGAAAATCGACGCGTTCCTCAGCCGCAAAGTAGAACACGGCCTTCTCGCCGCCAAACAGGTACTCGACGCCGACCGGCTTCATCTCGAGGTCGAGCTCCTTGACCAGGCGGCGGAAGTCGACCATGGCCTCGTCGCCCTGGATGGCCAGGTCGTCGGCAAGCTGCAGGTCGATGTCGCTCGCCACGCGCAGCACGGGCTTAAGCGGCTGACCGATCTCATCTTGCGGCACCTCGAAGGGATCGGCCGTGACCAGGCCGATCTCGGTTCCGCGCTCGGTGGAGCAAATGGCATAATCGGCCTCGAGGATATCCAGATCCTGTGGGTCGAACCACAGGTCGCGCGAGGCGTAGGTAAACTTAACGGGTACGACTAACGGCATTTCAGTGCCTTCCTGATATCGAACAGCATGACCTCGATGGCCAGCTGGGGAGTAACGTTTCTGGCGATGTTGCGCTCGGCGGTTGCGACTGCCTCGAGCGCCCGCGTGGCACCCGCAACATTGGTCGCAGCGGCAAGCCGACCGATCGTGTCGCGCACGTCTTCGTTCACCACGTCGGCCGCCTCGTCCTGAAGCGTCAGCAGCACATCGCGCATGAGCGTCCGCGCGCTCGCCAGCGCTTCCATGATACCCGAACGCTCGCGCGCGTTGAGCTCGCGCTTGTTGCGGTCCTCAAGCTGCTTCAATGCTCCACGCGACAGGTAGTCGGCGTTTTGCTCGAGCACCTTTTCCTGCGTGGACTTGACCTCGGCGAGCGGCGCCTTAACGGCGACGATGAGCGACTTGGCGCGGCTGAGCACGTCGGCCTCGTCGGCGGCGATAAGCGAATCGATGGCGCGAACCATCTGACGGCGGGCGTCCTGGCGCTCGGCGCTCTTGAGGAACTCGATGCCACGCGTGGGGCTTCCCGCTACGGCGACGGCCACGCGGCAACGCGCAGGGTCCTGACCGGTGGCGCGGCTCACGGCCTGCGCGGCGACGGCGGGCGACACCAGCCGAAACGGCACACACTGGCAGCGACTCACGATGGTGGGCAGCATCACATCTGCCGAGGTGCCCAGCAGGATGAACATGACGCCCTCGGGCGGCTCCTCGAGTGTCTTGAGCAGTGCGTTGGCGGTGTTAGCGCGCAGCTGCTCGGCACGGTCGATGATGTAGACCTTGGCCTTGGCGCGGATGGGCGTCAGCGGAACGTCGTCGAGCAGCTCGCGGGTCTGGGCAATGAGGTATCCCGTGGCGCTCTCGGGCGTGTAATAGTGCACGTCGGGGTGTGTGTGCCGAGCAACGCGCACGCAGCTATCGCATGCGCCGCAGCCGTCCTGCTCGCACAGGAAAGCTTGGGCGAGCGCCCATGCGGCATCGAGTTTGCCGGCGCCGGGAGCGCCCAAAAACAGGTAGGCGTGCGATGCGCGGCCGCTGGCGACGGCGTTGGTCAAAAAATCGCGCACGCGCTGTTGGGTGTCGAGCTTGGCCAGCAGGCTTGTCTGAGCGGGGGCCATGTTACTCGGCCTCCTTAGCAAGCGCGCCGACGACGGCGTCTTGCGGAATGTCGAGACCGTACGCGCGAATCTGCTCGACCGTCTTCTCGAAGACTTCCTCGATGGTCGCGGTAGCGTCGATGAGCTTTACGCGGGCGGGTTCCTCGGCAGCAATGGCACTAAAGCCCTGGTAGACACGCTCCTGGAATGCCATGCCTTTGGCCTCCATGCGATCTGCCGCGCCACGGGCTGCCATGCGCAGCGCCGCCTGCTCGGGCGTGATGTGATAGACGAGCGTGAGCGCCGGGTGCGTTCCCGCAACGGCCAGGTTGTTGGCATCGCGCACCATCTGGCGATCAAGGCCGTCGGCAAATGCCTGATAGCAGGTTGTGGAATCGTAGAAGCGGTCACACAGGACCACCTTGCCGGCCGCGAGGGCGGGAGCTATGACCTCGTGCACCAACTGAGCGCGTGCCGCCTCGTAGAGCAACAACTCGCAGGTGTCGCCCATCGCTGTATTGGCGGGGTCGAGCAGCAGAGCACGGATCTTTTCGCTGATGGCGGTGCCGCCCGGCTCGCGCAGGCTCACAACCTGGTAGCCAGCGAGCTCGAGCGCACGGGCAAGCAGGCGCGCCTGCGTGGACTTGCCGGCGCCGTCGACGCCCTCGAGCGTGATAAAGCTATGTTGAGCGGGCTCAAAAGCCATGGGCGCAGCCCCTTCCTACAAGGCGCGAAAATGCAAGTTATAGCAACCAAGCCATGATACCCCAG
>CABUZF010000180.1 GCA_902495985.1 uncultured Collinsella sp. | reverse complement strand
GTCGTTTTGATGTTTACGACCCACATATCGTGCAAAAAGAGCGCTGGCGCGATGGCGCGATTGCGGTGCGCATCGCGTGCGTTGACGATGTTTGGCTGACGGCGGGGCAGCTCTACCTGTATGACATCGCGCGCCTGAGCGACACGGCGGTCGATGGGCCGGGCGCGGTGCATCCCGAGGACCTAGAGGACGGTTTCGACACCTCGTGTATCAGCTTCTTTTTGAGGTTGGTTCGCGACATCATGGGTGCCCAGGGGCGGTATGTGAAGTCGCTCAACATCTACGAACAGGAATGGGAGTAGGGGATGGGCAGTCGCAGCGCCGCCGTCTGTCAATTTGTCTCGGTCTGTAACGTCTAGGGACAAAAAACCGGTCTAACTGTTACAGATCGAGACGAATGCTTGGGCGCCGCTGATTTGTCTAAATCTGTAACGTTTGGGGGCCTGGAGAACGTCTAACTGTTACAGATCGAGACGTTTGGAACCTGGCAGGGGGAATGTCTCAATCTGTAACATCTACAGGCCAAAACTCGACCTAACTGTTACAGATCGAGACAAAAGTTGGACGCGGTGCCGAAAGATCTTGATCTGTAACATCTAGAGGCTCAAAGACTGTCTTCCTGTTACAGATCAAGACGTTTGTCAGCGGCGGCAACAGCGGCGATGGCCCATTTCTCCGATGTGGTGGTGATAGAAGTGTCTAATACCGTTCTTAAACACAAGCATGCAACACGTAACACCTTGGCGCGGAATAGGATGCTTGCCAGGCTCACGAAGGCGGCTGAACAAGGCGTGCTGTTTGTGACACACGACAATGCCGAGCTCATGTGGCTGCGACGCCATGTTGGAACCGACGATATCGCGGAGCCCGAGCCGTACCTGTTCTGTTTTCAGCATGATTGGGATGCATTGACGCCGGCGGAGCGAGCGCTGAGGACTATCAGGGGGCTTGCGGAATTTCATCCCGATTGGGCGTTTTGGGGCTATGACGCGGCGCTTTTGTGGGGTTTGGAGGTGCCGAATGATCTGCTCGGGCCGCGCTTTCTTGTTAAGACGGGTTGTTCGGTGACGTTGAGCAGCGGGTGCAGGCTGTTGCGTCCGCAGATGGCGGGCGCGCTCGAGCGTGTTGATGGCGTGCGGGTGACGTCGTTTTGGCGCACGGTAGAGGATTGCTTACTGCGTGCGCCGTTCTCCTACGGGTTGGCGATTGCCGATTCTGCACTGCGGGCGAAAGGCGTATCACGTTGGGATTTGTGCGAGCGCCTCCGCGCCGATTGCGAGGGCAGGCGAGGGTATCGCAGGGCACAGGTGATTGCGTCGTATGCGGACGGGCTGTCCGAAAACGGCGGCGAGTCTCGGTTCCGAGCGTTCTTTATTGCGTACGGCTTTCCAGTTCCGGAGTTGCAGGTTGAGTTTCGCGACCCGCTCGATCCGAGCCAAGTGTTTCGCGTCGACTATTTTTGGCAGCTCGAGGACGGGACGTGTGTCATCGGCGAGCTCGACGGAAAGGGGAAGTACACCCTGCAGAGCGGCGGGGGCCGGGAGTCGGTAGACCCATTCGTGGCAGAGCGTCAGCGGGAATCTCATCTGACAATGCTCGGGCACAAGGTGCTTCGGTTTACGTTTGATGAGCTCAAGAATCCGGGGAAGCTGGTTGAGAAGATGAGGTTGGCGGGTATTCCGCGACGGCCCGATTTGGCTGAGGAGTGGAGACGTCAGTGGTATGGGCGCTGAGAGGTTTTGTCTCGATCTGTAACGTTTAGAAGTTGTTTGAGTTCGTAATTGTTACAGATCGAGACAAACCGGTGAAACTTCGACCGAATGTCTCGATCTGTAACATCAGGGGGCCCAATAACCCAGTACCTGTTACAGATTGAGACATTTCCCTGGTGTCGCTAGGGTGGGACTGCAGCGTATTCCGTCTCCCACATCCCCTCTTCCCTCCGTTAACCGACGCGTCAGCAGCAATCCAGCGGGACTAGGTGATAATGGACAAATGTTCATGTTAATCGTGAGGGAGGAGCTCGATATGGCGTCTGCCGATCGTTCCACGTTGTTTATCAATGCGACCGTCCTGGATGGTTCGGAACATATGGAGCCGCAACCCGATATGGCCGTGACTGTTGAGCGCGGAGTCATCACATGGATGGGGCCGAGTGCTGTGGCGCAGGCGCCTGCGGGTGCCGAGGTTGTCGACCTGGCAGGTGCGTATCTCATGCCAGGCCTCATCAATATGCACGTGCACCTGTGTGGCTCGGGCAAGCCTGTCTCGGCCGGCGATGCGGGCGCGCTGATGAAGAAGCTCGATAATCCCGTGGGCCGTGCCATCGTCCGCCGCATCCTCAAGGGCAGTGCCCAGCAACAGCTGGCAAGTGGCGTGACCACGGTGCGCGGCGCGGGCGACCCACTGTTTGCCGATCTTGCCGTGCGCGATGCTATCGATGCCGGCAAGTATCAAGGTCCTCGCCTGGTGGCGCCGGGAACGGGCGTCACGGTGCCGGGCGGCCATGGTGCAGGCTTGTTCGCCCAGGTGGCAAACAGTCCCGCCGAGGCAGCCGAACAGGTGCGCGACCTGTATGCGCGCGGTGCCGACGTCATCAAGCTGTTCGTAACGGGCGGTGTGTTCGACGCGACCGAGGTGGGCGAGCCGGGCGTGCTGCGCATGCCGGTGGAGGTTGCCGCGGCGGCGTGCAAGGCGGCGCACGAGGTTGGCCTTCCGGTCATGGCCCATGTCGAGAGCACCGAAGGTGTGAAGGCCGCGCTTGAGGCCGGCGTTGACACGATTGAGCACGGCGCTCCGTTGACGCCCGAGATCCTGGAACTGTACCGCGGTGCCGCGGGTACGCAGCTTGAGGGGCGTGCGCCGAGTGTGACCTGCACCATCAGCCCGGCGCTGCCGTTTGTGTTGCTCGACCCGGAAAAGACCCATTCGACCGATACGCAAAAGAAGAACGGCGACATCGTGTGCTCGGGCATCATCGAGAGCGCTCGTGCCGCACTGGAAGCTGGTGTTAGGGTGGGCCTGGGCACGGACTCGAGCTGCCCGTTCGTGACGCAGTACGACATGTGGCGTGAGGTGGCCTATTTTGCCAAGTACGTAGGCGTGAGCAATGCCTTCGCGCTGCATACGGCCACGCAGGTCAATGCCGAGCTGCTGGGGCTGGGCGGCGAGACCGGCACAATCGAGTGCGGCAAGGCCGCCGATATCCTGGTGACGCGCAAGAATCCGCTCGATGACCTGTGCGCCCTGCGTGAGCCGACGCACGTGATGTGCCGCGGTGATCTGGTGCGCAAACTCAAGGTGAAGCGTATTCCCGAGGTGGACGCCGAGCTCGACACGATTATGGCCATGCCAGCCGAGGCGTTGGCCGAGGAGCTTGCCCGCGATGGCGTGGCGTAAGCGCGCGATATGGCGATGCGACAAAGGGACAATCCTTTTGTCATAATCAGAAAAAGCCGAGGTCCCAGTGCGAGGCCTCGGCTTTTATTTGTCCCATGGTATGGCGGCTATGAGCGCGTCTCCATCTTGGCATGGCACTTGGGGCAGGTGACGCGGATCTTG
>CABUZF010000179.1 GCA_902495985.1 uncultured Collinsella sp. | reverse complement strand
GGCGTTAAGATGGCCCGAATTCGGTCGTTTGCGCTCGCTCGGGGTATACTTTCGACTATATACGGTTCTAATGTGCATGCATTGGGCCTATTTGTCGGATTATGGATGTGGAGCGCACATGGCGAACACCCAGAACTATATTAACCACCTGCTGCAGAACACCGGCATTACGCCGGCGTGCAGCGAAGAAGAGCGCTTGGCTGCCGAGGATATCGCTCAGATCTTCCGCAACCACGGCTTTGATCCCGAGGTTCAGGAGTTCAATGCCCCGGCGCCCAGTAGGTTGGCATTTGCCGTTACCGGTATTCTTGCGTTTGCCGGCGCCCTGTTGATGGGCATCGGCGGTGGTATCGGCTTGGTCGGCACCTTGCTGGCAATCGTCGGCGCCGTTCTTTACGTGCTCGAGCGCACGGGCCACCCCGTGGTTTCGCGCCTGGGCAAGACGGGCGTGAGCCAAAATGTCATCGCCTACCACAAGGCCTCGGGCCCGCTCGCGTCTCCGCGCAACCGCCCGGTGGTCGTTGTCGCACACTACGACTCTCCCCGTGCTGAGCTGCTCGCCCGCGAGCCCTATGCTTCGTATCGTGCGCTCATCGCCAAGCTGTTGCCCGTTGCCACGGTTGCCCCTGCTGCCGTTGCCATCCTGCGTATCCTGCCGCTCCCCGGCGCGCTCAAGGTTCTGCTGTGGATTGTCGCGATCCTCGCTTCCCTCGTTGCACTTGCCAACGCGGCAAACATCATCTCTAACCGCCACATTCTTCCCTATACGTCCGGCGCGGTGTGCAACAAGTCTTCTGTCGCCGCTATGCTCGGCGTTATGGACAACGTTGCTCCCTTCCAAGGCGAGAACGAGTTTCCCGACGATGTTCCGTTCGATACCTATTTTGGGGAGCAGAAACGTCGTGCCGAGGAAATGGCGCGCGCGGCGGCGGAGTATGCCGCGGCCCAGCAGCAAAACGACTACGGCAACACCATCGAGTACGAAGAGCCTACCTACGCCGAGGACGAGTTCGGTCAGCCGATTGCTCCCGACGCTCAAACCGAGCCCGAACAGGGCGAGGCTTTTGACGAGCAGATCGAGGGCTTTGAGGGTGCGTCTGCCGACGAGACGCTGATTGGCGCCATCGTGCCCGAGGATCAGAATCAGGCTGTCCAGGCCGAAGAGTTCAATGACGAGGTTCCCGCTGCTGAGCCGGCGGAGGAGCCTGCCGCGGCCGAGCCCGAGCCCAAGCTCTATCGCAACGCCGCCGGCAACATCCGCTTTGGTTCGGATGCCATCCGTGCGCTCGGAATGCTTCCCGAGTCCTGCACGCTCGATTACGAGGAGGGCGAGGAGCCGACGTTTGAGCCCGAGCCTGCGCCCGTTGTCACTGCGGATGATGAGTCTGCCGCGGTTACCGTTGCCGAGCCCGAGGCGGTGTCTGCGATCGATCCCGCGGCAGGACTGGACATTTTGGCTCCCGCCGCGCCGGCGCAAGACGTTGCGGACGAGTCTGACGACGATTACGTTGAACAGCCGGGGCGCGTGTCTTACGAGAGCGATACTGATTTCTCGGCCGAGATTCCCGCGGCAACGCCCCATGCCGATATTGCATCCGCGTTCTCTTCGATTGGCGCCAGCGCTTCCAGCTTCTTTAAGGGTGCGCTTGCAAAGGGCAGGAAATTTGTCGACGATTTCGAGGAGAAGCGCGCTGCCGCACGCGAGGCTGCCGAGCAGGAGGCTATCGCTCAGCAGCAGGCAGCCGAGGCGGCACGTGAGCGCGCGGCGCAAGAGTTCGAGCAGAACGAGGCTATGCAGTCCGGGCCCGTCGACGCTGCCGAAGCTACGACGTCCTTTGAGTCCCAGCAACCGACGTCAGCGGATGTTGTTGAGGCAACAACGTCTTTCGAGGCTCAGCAGCACGTCGATAGCACCATGTCGTTTGATGCCGCGCAGTTCGATTCCACGATAACGTTTGAAAAGCAAGGCACCGCAATTGCCGAGCCCCTTCCTGTTTCCGATGAGCAGGGCGACGCGGCAGACGATGACGAGCCCATTGATGCTGCCGAAATCCAAGATGCCGCCGAGGACGAGTCCGTCGAGGCCAACTCTGACGAAGAGCAATACGCGGCAGCCGATCAAGGTGATTCGACCGAGGTCGAGCAGGAGGAAGTGCCTGCGGTTTCCGAGACTCCCGAGACGGATGAGTCGAGGCCTTACTCCACGCAGATTTTCACCATGCCGACCCCGAGTGGTTCCGGTGCCACGGTTGCCAATGTCGCTCCCACCCAGGACGAAACGGTCGATTCCCTTATGGCCCAGATTTCCTCCCAGGCATCGCCGCGTCCGCAGATGAATGTTCCCGATCCGGCGTCGGCACCGTCGCCTGCACCTTCCTCGTCTCCGCTGGCTTCGGTCCCCGATCCGTCGCTGCCGTCTATGAAGCAGGCAAACTTTGCGTCTCGCACGTCGCTGTTCGACCTTCCCGATCCCTCTGCCCAGGTCAACGACCCCTTTGCTACTGCCCAGGGTCCCGAACCCACATCGGCACCCGTTGCGCCTTCTATGCCCGTTGCGTCGGGCGCGCAGCCGATCGAGACCATTTCGGCTCCCGCCCCGGCGGCACCCAAGTCTCGCAAACGCGGCCTGGGTGGCCTGTTCGGTCGTAAAAGGAAAAACGAGCAGGACAGCATGAGTGATTGGCTGGGCGTCGAAGACGATTACGATGCCAAGAAGTCCGGTCGCGGTATCGGTTCGTGGGATAACTTCGAGGACGATAACGATGGCTGGAAGGGCGGCGCTACGTCTTCCGATGGCGCTTCTTCCGAAGATATGCTCTCGGCTGTCGCCTCTATGGGCGATGATGAGCTGCTCGGTCACGATATCTGGTTTGTGGCAACGGGCGCCTCGGATTGTGATGGCGCCGGCATGAAGGCCTTCTTGGCTTCGCATCGCGATAAGCTCCGCGGCGTATTCTTCATCAATCTTGAATCCGTCGGCGCCGGTAGGCTTTCGGTTGTGACGGTCGAGGGCGAACAACAACTGCTCAAGGGCGATCGCCGCATCATGAACCTGGTCAGCAAGGTGTGCAAGTCGTTCCATGTCGATTGTGGCGCGCTCGAGATGCCCTATGCCAAGACCGATGCCTATGCCGCGCTCGAGGCGAGCCGCCGAGCCCTCACCATCGCCGGCGTGGACGGCACGCGTCTGGCTTGCGCTCGTACCGAGGACGACCTGCCCCACAATGTCAACCCGACGAACATTGCCACGGTATCCGAGGTCGTGACCGAGGTTATCCGCCGTTCGTAGACGGAGCTCTAAGGAGTCAACGTGTTTTCGTATATTAAGCGCCATTGGCCTGTCTACGTGATTTTGACCTTGATTGCCATTGCGTTAGGATTTGGGGCTGCCTACATCGTGGGTGCAAAGGGCTCGACCCCCGCCTCCGCAATCAGCGAAGAGGTGGAGCAAGAACAGAGTACGGGTGCCGATGGGATTCCTGAGTCCGAGCAGGCAATCGTTGATGGTGGATCTTCGTCTGCAGAGTAGATACGGCGATTTACATGATTGAAAGCGGGAGAGCCAGGGG
>CABUZF010000178.1 GCA_902495985.1 uncultured Collinsella sp. | reverse complement strand
TGTCTCCAATTGGGAGGACGAGGACGAGGTTGCAGCCTACCTGGGCAAGATTCTCGACAAGCAGGCCTTCGACGGCACGGGTCTCATCTACGGCATGGGGCACGCCGTCTACACGCTGAGCGACCCGCGCGCCGAGGTCTGCCGCCGCTACGCACGTTTGCTCGCTGCCAAGAAAGATCTGGGCGATGAGTTCGCGCTCATCGAGCGCATTGAGCGCCTGGCACCGCAGGTAATGCGCGACCACGGCATGACCAAGCCCATCTGCGCCAACATCGACCTGTACACAGGCTTTATCTACAAGATGCTCGGCGTGCCCGAGACGCTCTTTACGCCGCTTTTCGCCGTCGCCCGCATGGCCGGCTGGTCGGCACACCGCATGGAAGAGCTCTTCTGCGCGCACCGTATTATTCGCCCGGCCTATCGTCCGGTGATCGAGCCGCTGGAGTACAAGCCGCTCGCCGATCGCTAGGACGCGGACCGTTATAGAACCCGAGCGTGGCCAGGGCATCACCGCCCTCGGCCACGCTTTTTATGCCAGTAGAAAGGGCTGCATCAAATGATTGTGTTTTCCGATATGGATGGAACGCTGTTGACGAGCAATAAGCAGATGAGCGATGCCACCTGGGCGATGCTCGACGAGCTCGCTCGACGCGGGATTGAATTTGTGCCCTGCACGGGACGTCCGCTGTCGGGCATCTTTGAGCCCATCCTCGCCCATCCCGCCGTGCACTATGCCGTCTGCGCCAATGGCGCCAGCGTCTGGCAGCTCGACGACGATGTGTCCACCGACGCCTCGCGCGCCACGTGCGTATTGAGCCGTCCGCTCGATTGCGGCATTGCCCATCGCATCCATCGCATCGCCGCCGGCCACGATGTGACCTTCGATATCTTCGCGGATGGGCGGTGCTTCCTCCCCCGCTCGCTTTACGAGCGTCTGGATGAGTTCTGCGGCGGCGACCCCCACATCGCAGCTTCGCTCAAGCGCACACGAACACCGATCGACATGGATATCGACAGCAAGATCGACGAGGTCGACACACTCGAACGCATCGCCATGTACTGGCACGACCCGGCCGATCGCGACGCCATCGCAGCGGAGCTCGACACACTCGAAGGCATTGAGGTCACGCGTTCGTACGCCATGAATATCGAGGTCATGGGCGAGGGCGCCACCAAAGGAACGGCCCTCACGTGGCTATGCGAGCACCTGGGCGAGCTTCTCGCCGACGCCTGGGCGTTCGGCGACAACATCAACGACATCCCCATGCTGCAGGCAGCGGGCCACGGCATGGCCATGATCAACGCCGAGCCCGAGGACCGCGAGGCCGCCGACGCCATCACCGAATACGACAACGACCACGACGGCGTCGCCCGCACCATCATGGCCGCCCTCGCCTAGTCATTGGCCAGTCACTGGGGACGTTCTTAAATGACTAGTCGTTGGGGACACTCTTCGCACAAACGCAAGGACTGTCCCCCACTGCCGGCAGAAAAGGAACGTCCCCATCTGCCGGATTAGGCGAGGCTCTCCAGCACGCGGCGGAGCTCACGCTGAACGGCGTGGTCGCGGTTGCAGCCTACGACGCGATCGGCCACCGCCTTAAGCGCGGGGCGCGCGTTTTCCATCGCGCAGCCCGTGCCGACAAAGCGAATGATCTCGTAGTCGTTCATCGAGTCGCCAAATGCCATGACCTCGCCGCGTCCAATGCCGTAATGCTCCGCGAGTTGCGCGATGCCCGAGGCCTTCGACACACCAGGCTGCATGGCATCGATCCACGCGTTGCCCGAAGGCGCAAAGGTGAAGAGCTGACCAAGTTCGCGCTGGAGCACGTACGCACTGTCCATAACGGCACCGTCGTCGCAAAAGATACTCGCTTTGATGATATTTACGCTGGGATCGGGCAGCTCCCAAATGCGCTCGGCATTGGGAAGGTCCTTATCGACCTCACGCACGAACTTGCACTCGTCATCGAGCAAAAAGGACTTGGTTCGGTCAAAAAGCGCAAGATACAGATTGGGAAACGTCCTGACGGCTTGGGCGAGCCTTCGAATCGCCAGGTGCGAATACACCTCACGGTCTACCATCTTGCCGTCGGCGTAGACCTGGGCGCCGTTAGCGGCGACAAAGTCTATCTTGTCGCGAACAGGTGAAAAGAACTCGCACAGGCGGTCGTAGCGACGGCCTGACGATGCGGCAAAATGCACGCCATGCTCGCGTAGTGCCAGAATCAGTTCGTAGGTCTCGGGAGGCACCTGGCCGTTTTCGTCAAGCAGCGTGCCGTCCATATCGGATGCAATCAGTTTAAACATAGAAAAGCTCCCTTCGGGCTTGATGGAATCGGACGTATATCCAAAATCACCGTACCCAAAGGGAGCTCAGATAAGACTCCGGGGGCGCAAACGTTACAAGGACCTAGCAAATAGCTCACGCGCGCCAGAGGCCCCACGGTCGCAGCGTCAGGCGACACGCCAGAGAGTGTCGCAGGCGGCTAGTCGTTTAAGAACGTCCCCGATGACTAGTCGGCGTAGGTGAAGGTCGTGACGTCAAACATGCCCTCGGGGCGGATGCGGAGCGTCGGGATGACCGGCAGGGGCAGGAAAATGATGCCCATGATGGGGTCGAGCGGCGGCTCAATACCCATGGCGCGTGCCTTGACCATAAAGTCGTCGTGCTGCGCGGCGACGTCCTCGGCCGTGCCTTCGCTCATCAGGCCACCAAGCGCCAGCGGAATGCGCGCCACGACCTCGCCATTGCGCACCAGCACGTGACCGCCCTGGCCTACAGCCTCAACAGCAGCCATCATATCGGCGGCGTTGTCGCCCACCACGCACACGTTGTGCGAATCGTGACCGATCGTCGAGGCGATAGCGCCGCCCGTGATGGTGAAACCGCGCACCCAGCCGCGACCGATATGCTTGCCGATCAGGCCCAGGCCAGCGGGGCCGTCGCCGTCGGCGCCCTCGGCCTGCAGCGACACGCCGCGGCCATGGCGCTCAATCAGCATAATGCGGCGCAGGCCCTCGTCAGTCTCGGGACGGACCATGCCCGTGATGGCCTTGCCCGGCACCACGTCAATCACGGCCTCACCCGGCTTAAAGGCATAGTCGAATACGTCGAGCGAGAGATTCGGCAGCTTAACGGAGGCGCGCAGCTCATCGGCAAGGGCCGCAACCTCGGCCATCTCGGGTGCGATCTCGCCCACAAAGGTGCCGTCCTGCGCCACCAGGGCACCGGCGGCATATACGCGATGCGGAGCCGTGGCAAACGTCAGGTCATTGAGCACCAGCAGGTCGGCACGCTTGCCCGGGGCAATCGCACCACGCAGCTCGTGCGGGTCGCGACAGCCGTGATCCAGGCCAAACGCCTCGGCCGTGGAGAGGGACGCCATAGAGATAGCGACCACGGGGTCGATACCGGCCTCAATCGCCACGCGGCAGGCATTGTCGATCATGCCGGTCGCAAGCGCATCGGAAGGGGCGCGGTCGTCAGTCGCAAAGCAGCAGCGGCGAGCGCGCTCGGGATTCTCCAGCAGCATCGGCGACAGGTTGGCCAGGTCATGGCTGCACGTGC
>CABUZF010000177.1 GCA_902495985.1 uncultured Collinsella sp. | reverse complement strand
TGGAGCAACACCGCCTGGGTCGCCGCTACCGTGCTGCGCTGTGGCTTGTGGCCATCCTGCTTATCGGATTTGTGCTCACCAACGATTTTCACCAGCAGGTCTTCCGCTTTGACCGTACAAGTGACACCTGGAGCAACGATTACACGTACGGCTGGGGTTATTTCGCCGTTCTCGTGTGGACGGCCTTTGACTTCGTGGCCTTTTTTATCCTGGTTGGTCGGTCCTCGTCCTTTCGCATCCAACGTTTCTCGGGCACGGCGGCGCTCGTGCTGCTGGGTGGCGCTTTCTTTGCCATCTCATATGCTCTGCGCGTGCCCTGGGCATGGAGGCTCAACTTTTCGCTCGTCTATTGCGTCCTGTGCGTGGTGGCGATGGAAATCTGTCTCGATTGCGGTGTCATTCCGTCATATCACGGCATCGCCGGTATTTTCGGCACCTTGCCGCTTGACCTCAAAGTTCTAACGCGCGACCTGCAGGAAGTCTATGCCACGCCAGTGTCAAAGCCAATGCCGGTGGGCGTGCGCGAGGAGTTGCGGGTCCAGGAGCACGGCCGCGCCCATGCCTTTGCCGTGGCGTCCGATCCCGATGTAATGTACCGTGCCTTTCCGCTGCTGGGCGGATCGGCCCTGCTTGCCCAAGACGTGTCGGAGCTCAACGAGCTTAACCGTGAACTGGCACATCGTCGCATGGAGTTGCAGCGTCAAAACGAGCTGCTCGCCGCCGACTACGACCTTAAGACGCATTTGGCAGATCAAGAGGCCGAGACCTTGCTGGTCCAAGACGTGGACCAGGCGCTTGCCCGCGCGCTCGAAGGGATGTACGACCTGCTGGGCTCGCTGCCGCCGTTGACTGACGAAGCGTCTTCGCACGAGCGCTACCGCATGCTCCAGCGCGCCAAGATGCTCGTCGCCTATTGCAAGCGCAAGGGGTCGCTCACGTTGGCACAGCACGGGGAGAGCGGTTTTGATCGCGACCGCATTCAGCTCATCGCCAACGAGCTCGCAAGCGACCTGCGCACCATCGATATCGACTGCGCCTCGATTATCGCCATACGGCGCCCGTTGCATGCCAGTACGGTAAGCGCCCTGTACGACTGCGTGTATGACTTTGCGTTTTTTGCCTACACCACCGACCATCCGGCGCTTATGTATCACTTGGGCGACCATGACCGATGCAGTGTCGAGCTGCGCGCCACGCTTTTTTCCAACGATGATGCAGATCTTTCGCAGACGCCCGCTGCGCAAGAGCTCGAAAGCGCTCTGCAAGGGCGCAACGTGGCATACCGCCTTGAGGGCGAGCCCGGCCAGCTGCGCATGATCGTCTTGATGCCGAGGGCGGGTGAGTGACGATGCAGATTTCGCTCATCCTTCCCCAAATCGTTGCGCTCGATGTTGTCTTTGCCCTGGCTGCGTGTCTGCAGACGATCCACGTCCCGCTCATCTCATCGCGCCGCTCGTCCTATAACCGTAAGGTGATTTGCGCCTACGAGGCGAGCCTCGTGGTTCACCTGGTGGTTTCGGCGCTTATCCTGTTCGCGTCGTCTGGCTCGTATCTGGTGGCGCCGCTTGACGTTTGCGCCAGGGCAATGGGCGGAGTGCTGTGGCTCAATGCCGCAATCTTTGCCTATGGCGTGGTGCTTATGGTGCGCTATCGTCGCCCCGTCATGCTGGTCGAGCTGCTGCTTGTTGTCGCCGTTACACCGCCGGTGGTTTTTGCCATGGGCTCGGCGTGGACCGTTGTCCTTATCGCAGAGGGAGCGTTCTTCCTGTTCCGTTCCATCGCGGCGCTCTTGATGGACGTCCGTAACCGCCAGGAGGATATCACCGCGTTCTCGACGATCGAGACCATCAACGTGATTCCCGTGGGCATCCTGTATCTGGACCCGAGGGGCCGTCCGCTGCTCATGAACCGCTGCATGCGCAAAAACCTGGTGGAACTTCATATGCCCACCGATCTAGGTGACATGAGCGGCACATGGAACGACCTGCGCAAACTTAGCATGCAAATGCCCGAAAGCAGTAGGAACCGTGTGCGGATTAACTTGGACCGTTTTGGTGAGGCTCGCGCGGTGATCGAGATTTCTCCCGCCGAGATTCGCCTATTTGTACACGACGAGGTTATGGTTTCGGGCCGCCTCTTTGAGCGCATTATCGGACTGGACGTGACGGAATATGCACACGCCTACGACCGCTTGGCGCAAGCAAACCACCTGCTTGAGCTTGCGGGCCAAGAGCTCCAGTCCCAGATCGAAGAGGTTAAAAAGGTTGCCGACAATGCGGCCTACCTACGTATGCGCGCCCGCGTTCACGATGTGATCGGGCAGCGCCTGTCCATTCTCCATCGCTATTTGGAGGAGGGGCGCCTGGACGACGAGTCGCTCGAGCAGATTGACCCGTTGCTGCGCTCAATTGCCGCCGATTTGCGCAGTGGCGGTGTCAGCGAGCCTGCAGAGCAGCTGGGTGATATCGTCCATGCTTTTGGCCTGGTGAGTGTGCAGATCGATGTTGAGGGTGCGCTGCCTGAGGACGCGCGTGTCGCCGCCGCATTTTTGCAGATTATTCGCGAGGCCTCGACCAATGCCACCAAGCATGCGCAGGCGCATCGGGTTCATGTGCGCCTGTGGCAGGAGGGGGCGGATGCTGACGGCATCGCGCACATGACGATTTCTAACGACGGCGCGCCTGCACCCGTATCGTATCGCGAGGGAACGGGTATTCCAGGTATGAGGCATGTCGCGCAAGATCTGGGCGGCTGCCTGGAAATCCATGCCGCCCCGCCCTTTACGCTTGCGGTGTCCATCCCGCTCAACGCCAGCGCCACAGCTCAAAGGAGAAACTCATGATTCGCGTCCTTATCGTCGAAGACCAAGCTATCTTGCGCGAGAGCCTGGCGCGCTCCGTTGGCGACCAGCCCGATATGACCGTTGTTTCCGCCATTGCCGATGCTTCCGAGGCCTTGGGTGTCGCGCTCAAGGAGCGCCCGGACATGATACTGATGGACGTGTGCACCGAACACGATTCAAACGGCATCGTGGCGGCGGCGCGCATCAAGGAGCAACTGCCCGAGTGTCGCATCATTATCATGACCGGCATGCCCGAGATCACCTTTGTCGATCAGGCCCGCGAGGCGGGCGTCGACAGCTTTGTGTACAAGAACGTCGGTATCGACGAGCTGTTCGCCGTGATGCGCTCCACGCTGGCGGGCTATTGCACGTTTCCCAAGCCGCCCGAGAGCATTTTTTCGGGCACGGCGACCCTCGACGATGTCGAGCTGTCGATTTTGCGCCTTGCCTGCGAGGGCAAAAGTCGTCGCGAGATCGCGGCCGAGCTGTTTATGAGCGAGGGCACCATCAAACGCCGCATCTCGGAGATTCTCAACAAGACCGGCTACGACAACATCATGCGCCTGGCCGTGCATGCGGTGACCGAAGGCAGCATCGTCCCCAACATGGAGCGCCCGTAGTCGGTGTGCCGCCCGTGCTCCAACGCCGAAGATAGGTCGCCCGCCGTTTTGCATCTAAAAACGGCGGGCGACCTGCTTGTATGGGCAGTGCTGTCGGCATAAAGCGGCGGGGCCGCAGGAT
>CABUZF010000176.1 GCA_902495985.1 uncultured Collinsella sp. | reverse complement strand
GCGGCGTTGCAGGGACTCATGGAGGACGGTATCGCTGCCATCATCGCCTCGGCCGATGCGGGCCTCAAGGCGTTCGGTACCAACGACGTGGTGCGCTCGCTGGCTGTCGACGGCGTGCTTACGGGCGTGGGCAGTGTGCTGACCTTCCTGCCGATTATCGTCGTGCTCTTTTTGTTCCTCTCCATTCTGGAAGACTCCGGATACATGGCGCGCGTGGCCTTTGTCATGGATAAGGTGCTGCGTCGCTTTGGTCTGTCGGGCCGCAGTTTCGTGCCCATGCTCGTCGGCTTTGGCTGCACCGTGCCAGCTATCATGTCGACCCGTACGCTCCCATCCGAGCACGACCGCAAGATGACGGTCATGCTCACGCCGTTTATGAGCTGCTCAGCCAAGCTGCCGGTTTACGGCTTGCTGTGCGGGGCGTTTTTCCCGCAGGCGACGGTTCCCGCCATGGTCTCGCTCTATCTGATCGGTATCGTGGTCGGCTGCGTCGCGGCTTTGGTGCTCAACCGCACGGCATTTAAGGGCGACCCGGTGCCGTTTATCATGGAGCTCCCCAATTACCGCCTGCCGAGCGTCAAGACGACGGTGATGCTGGCATGGGATAAGGCCAAGGACTTCATCACCAAGGCCTTTACCATTATCTTTGCCGCGACCGTGGTCATCTGGTTCCTTCAGACGTTCGACATCCGCTTTAACGTGGTCGCCGACCAGTCGCAAAGCCTGCTTGCCGGTCTGGGTAGCATCATCGCGCCGGTGTTGGCCCCGCTCGGCTTTGGCGACTGGCGCGCCTCGACGGCGCTCGTCACGGGGCTCATTGCCAAGGAGAGCGTCATCTCGACGCCCACGGTGCTTTTGGGCGCAACGTCGCCCGCGGCGCTGTCGACCATGTTTTCGCCGTTTACCGCTTACGTGTTCCTGGTCTTTACGCTGCTGTACCCGCCTTGCGTGGCGGCAATCGGCGCCGTCAAGAGTGAGCTGGGCGCGCGCTATGCCGTGGCCGTGTTCGCGTTTCAAGTGACGGTCGCCTGGATCGTGGCGTTTGTCGTGCATTCGGCGGGCATATTGCTGGGGTTGGCTTAGTTATTTATTGACGGCGCAACCTCTGTGTATTGAGTTGATTGCGGCCCCGCATCTGTACTGACGGATGCGGGGCCGTTGCTATATAATCGCCTCCGCTCAAAACGATTGGAGACGTTATATATGACTCAGGCAAGGCAAGACGGCATCACGCTCAAGCAGTGGCTCCCGCTCATCGGACTCACCTGCTGCGCCTTCGTGTTCAACACGTCGGAGTTTATGCCCATCGGTCTTTTGACTGACATCGCCGCGTCGTTCTCGCTCACCGAGTCCCAAGCCGGCATCATGATCTCGGTCTATGCCTGGGGCGTCATGCTGCTGTCGCTGCCGCTCATGGTGTTCGCTTCGCGCTTTGAGTTCAAGCGGATGTTGCTGGGCGTGCTGGCCGTGTTTTCGCTGGGCCAGTTTCTGTCCGCTGTGGCGCCGACTTATCCCGTCCTGGTCTGTGCGCGCCTGGTGGTCGCTTGCGCACATGCCGTGTTCTGGTCGGTCGCTTCGATTATGGCCTCGCGCCTGGTCGACACTCGCCACGGGGCGCTCGCCATCAGCATGATCGCTACGGGCTCGTCCATCGCGCAGATCTTTGGTCTGCCCCTCGGTCGCGCTATTGGCTTGGCCGTGGGCTGGCGCATGACGTTTGCCGTGGTCGGGGTCCTCTCGGCCATCGCGGTCGTCTACCAGGCGACCGTGTTCCCGGCCATGCCGGCGGGCGAGCGCTTTACCGTCAAACAGTTGCCCGAGCTGCTCAAGAACCCGCTCCTGATCGCGCTCTACGCGGTCACGGTTTTTATGGCGACCGGCTACTACGCGGGTTACAGCTATATCGAGCCCTTCCTGGCACAGGTCGCGCACGTCGACGCGGGCGCCATCACCATGACGCTGACGGCGTTTGGCTGCTCTGGTCTGCTCGGAAGCTGGCTGTTTGGCCGCCTGTTCGATGGGCATCGCTTCCCGTTCTTGGCTATCACGCTCTCCGGCGTGCCGGTGGCCCTGCTGCTTATGGCCCCCGCAGCCTCGGCGCTCGTGTTGGTGCTTGCCGTCTGCGCACTATGGGGCTGCTGCGCCACAGCCTTTAACGTGGCGTTCCAGGCCGAGCTCATCAAGTACACGCCGGCGGATTCGTCGGCCGTCGCCATGTCGATCTTCTCGGGCCTGTTCAATCTGGGTATCGGCACGGGCACCGCGATCGGCGGCGCCGTGGTTTCGGGTCCCGGCATCGCCTGGATCGGCTTTGCGGGCGGGGCGATCGCCGTCGTGGGCGTCATCCTCGCCATCACCGTGCTGTTCCCGGCCATACGCCGCGCCAAGCTCGTCGCCTAATCACATCCCCTCATCAGTTGCGGTGGAATAGTTCCTGTTTAAGGCCTCTGAATGCCCAAGCAGGAACTATTCCACCGCAACTTATTTTGGGGAAGAGGATGCAAGCTGGGCCTACAATGGATGTCGTTGTGTTGAGCTTACCGGGAGGTTGCTATGTGGGCATACGAGACGACGTTCTACCAGATCTATCCGCTGGGCTTTTGCGGAGCTCCGCGCGAGAACGCCGCACCCGTCGCCGAGGACGAACTCTCTCAAGCTGCCGGCACTGCACCCAACCCCGATGCCCCCATCATGAAAATCGCCCAATGGGCCGACTACCTGCAGAAACTCGGCGTTGGCGCCGTGCTCGTCAACCCGCCGCTCGAGTCTGATAGCCACGGCTACGACACGCGCAGCCTGCGCCATCTCGACCGTCGCCTGGGCGGGGATGCCGATTTTGCCGCTGTGTGCGAGACGCTGCATGCCCATGGCATTCGCGTGGTGCTCGATGCCGTTTTTAACCATGTGGGCCGTGGCTTTTGGGCCTTCCGCGATGTGCAGGAGCGTAAGTGGGACTCGCCCTACAAGGATTGGTTCCACATTAGCTTTGACGGCGACTCCTGCTATGGCGACGGCTTTTGGTACGAGGGCTGGGAAGGCCATTTTGAGCTTGTGAAGCTCAACTTGCAAAATCCCGCCGTGGTCGATTATCTGCTCGAGTCCGTGCGCCGCTGGGCCGAGGTCTTTGGCGTCGACGGCCTGCGCCTGGATGTTGCCTATATGCTCGACCGCGACTTTATGCGCCGCCTGCACGCTTTTACCCGCGAGCTCAAGCCCGACTTTGTGCTGATCGGCGAGACGCTCCACGGCGACTACAACCAGATCGTCAACGACGAGATGCTCGACTCCTGCACCAACTACGAGTGCTACAAGGGCCTGTACTCCAGCTTTAACTCGGTCAACATGTTCGAGATCGCCCACTCGTTGCACCGTCAGTTTGGCGGCGACCCGTGGTGCATCTACCGCGGCAAACACCTGCTGTCTTTTGTCGACAACCACGATGTGCCGCGCCTGGCGAGCATCCTGACGGACAAGTCCTGCCTGCGCCCCGCCTATGGCATGCTGTTTGGCATGCCGGGCATTCCGTGCGTCTACTATGGCAGCGAGTGGGGGATTCCTGGCGAAAAGGGCGGTCCCGATGGCGACTGGGCGCTGCG
>CABUZF010000175.1 GCA_902495985.1 uncultured Collinsella sp. | reverse complement strand
GTCAGGACGCACCCGATGCCGCCCGCATGGTCATAGGCATTACCCAGCGCCTCCCCCGACGCCAATGCGACATCGTAGCGCTCGTCACGGCGCAACGGAAGCGATTCAAGGAGTTCGGCGATGCGATGTCGGTAGTATGGAAGATTCTCGATACCCTGACGGACCTCGACGCTCTTACTCCAGCGAGGCAGCTCCCCCACCGGAATGGCGGGAATAGACTCCCGTGCCGGCCCCGCGACATGAAGGATATCGACAAGACGAGCAATCTCCAAAAAGCGAACAACTTCACCTGATGCATTGACGAGCGAAAGCAGGCCTTCTCGCCTCATGAGCTCACGAGCGCGCGTAAGCAGGAATGCCAAGCCCGTCGAATCGATAAAGCTAACAGCCTGACAGTTGATGACAACACGACGCACGCCGCGGCCAATCAAAGCATCCAACCGCCGACGCAGCGCAGGCACCGTGGCGATGTCGATATCGCCTGGTGGCGTCAAAACCGCTATGTCATTCCACTCATTCATACGACCATGGTTCCCCAAAAAAGCCCACTCGATGCATTCGTTTCCCCAACCGTGCGGATTCAGCCCGCTCAGCGTCGTCTATGAACGACCCCGTAAAAACTCAAGGGACACCAATGCAATGTCATCGTCCAGCGCCGATTCGGTAAATCGGTCAAGCTCGCCCAAGACCTTGCCGCAAATGCCCGACACGCCCTCCCCCGAAACAGAAAGCAGAAGATCGCGCAAGCGCTGCTCGCCAAAGAACGCTCCGGTGCGGTCGCGGGCCTCAATCGTTCCATCCGTATACATGAAGAGCATGTCGCCAGGAGCGAACGTAAACACGCCTGTCTCGTACACCATGCTCTCAAAGGCACCGATTACACCCGATTGACATCCAAGTAGCTCGACCTCTCCCCCACGTGCCTCGCCGCCACCCAGCGGCATCGACTCTGGCCTAATGACCATGGTCGGAGGATGGCCCGCCGAACAATACGTTGCGCGTCCGGCCTTAAGGTCAATCTTGGCGATAAAGGCCGTCACGAACGTCTCGACCCTCGAAAAGCCCACGAGCATGCTGTTAAGGGAGCGTGCCATGCGGGCCGGTCCAGCGCCCTCCCAAGCATATGCCGTCAGGGCCGTCTTGACGAGCGCGGACATCGATGCGGCCTCAATGCCTTTGCCAGACACATCACCCAGAATCATGACGGCGCAGTTGTCGGGAAGACGGATGAGCGTATAGAAATCGCCGCCGACCAACGCCGAGTTCGTGGCCGACAGGTACACCGAATCGGTTGCGATACCCGGAACATCCCCCAGGGAATTTCTCATGCCAATCTGAAGGGTCTGAGCGATATGGCGCTCCTCGCGCTTTTGAGATTCGCCTTCGTAGATCAGTTCAAAGTCATGCGCCAAGTGCACCAAGTAGTCATATTCAAGGTCATCAATCGGCTCTTGGCTACCATCACGAAGCAGCAGCGCGCGCGTCGTCGGGCTCTTCGCAACAGAAGCAGGAACAATCGCGTCGTTACTGTGCTTGCCATCACCCTCAGAGCGCGGGCGCCCCGCCTCGATGCCGGAGTCGACGTAGAGACCTTGACAAGGCAGACCATGCGCCCTAAGCCAGCCTCCCATAGGCATCGATTCGTCAACGCGAGTTATACGGACGTGTTTAAGGTCCTCGGCACTCGTGCCGCCCAAAACAGATGCCTCAAAGCCATCAGGGCCAGCCCCCAGACGTGCCGCTGGCGCCGTCGTGGAAAAGAAAAGCTTCTCGGGATCGTCCGGCAAAGCAACGCGACTGCCGCCTTCAAAATCTATGACGTAGGAATCCAGACTGGCGTCATACTCAACAGGGCAAAAATGGCAGTTAAGCATATTGCAGATCTCGGACGATACCGCCTGGGTAGCCGCGGCGGAATCGTCTAGAAAGGTAAACAACTCATCACGTAAGACATTGAGCGAGCGGCCAAGCTCGGCCGTGCGACGGGAGCGAAGGCTCGATGCCATGCCGACCAGCTGGATAGACAGGTAATCGCAAATGACCTCGAGTACGTTAACGTCATAGGCGAGCGGTGCCTGGGGGCGTTTCCAACCAACTTCCAGCACGCCAAGGATCTGCGTACCGTAAAAAACGGGAAGACAGATCTCGCTGCGGTACGGAGGCATATCCTGCATGCGCAACAGGTGCTTAGAACGATTGTCCAAGTCCATAAACATACCGGAGGCGGCCTTATCACCCTTAAGGTCCTGTTGAATCGACAAGCGACAGGCACGCGACTCACGAAGAACATACGTCGGAATGCCAGCGCCATACGGCAAAAACTCGGGCAGGTAGCTGTCGTACAGCTCCTTGGAAACACCGCGTAGCTTAAAACCGCCGCTCTCAGAAAAATAGATAGCGGCACCCGAAGCATCGAGCGTTCCTACAAGCTGGTTCAAAACGGTATCAAGCAGGCTGGGTAACTCATCGGAGCCCACAGTGCTCATAATGACCGAGAGCGTGCCAGAGAGACGCTTGTTCGCCACTCTAAGCTCCGATAACGCACGCTTGAGTTGACGGTCGTGTGAATACTGTTCCTCGATACTATGAAGCGCCACCAGGACACGTGGTGCGCGGCGCCCAAAGATGCGTGGAGGCGTTACGGAGCCCGCACGAACCAAGACGGGGATAAAGGAGCCGTCACTCAGCTTGAGCATCAGTTCGTTCTCGGAGCCATCAGTTTCAAATGGCAGACGATGTTCCGTCGCACGTTCAAAAGCGGATGAGTACAGGACGTCTTTAACATCTCCACCGATGACGTCGGCGCGTTCCTCGCACATCAAACCAAGTAAGCGATTATTCACATGCAGAATGGTTCCGTCGAGCTCGCAGATGATGACAGCATCGCTCGTGATCTCGACCAGTTGGGCAACATCTGCCCACTCGTTGCGTTCAAGCGTTTCCATCGTGGACCTCACCGTCTATCGGTAACAAAAAAGCCTCCGAAGAGGCTTCTCAAATGCGATGGTGTCGGAGGCGGGACTTGAACCCGCATGACCAAAAAGCGGTCACTAGCACCTCAAGCTAGCGCGTCTGCCAATTCCGCCACTCCGACATGCTATGTTGTTGATTCACGGTTCGTTTTGTTGGAACCGCGCGTTCAACGAGGAAGATAATAACCTATGATTCGAGAACTGTGCAAGCACTTTTTTCAAAAAAGTTTACGAATTTGTAAATGAGCAGGTAGATCCGTATGTCCGGCCCCGAATCGGTGTTGCCTCCCGGCGCGTCCTCGGGCATGAGCGATATTTTGCTGCGCACTTCGTGCTGCAAAATATCGCTCCCCCTGCGGAATGCGCCGGGAGGCAACACCGATTCGGGGCCTGCACATACGTACTTCAGACACAGTTCTCGAACATGTTCTGGGGCTGATGCAAATTTGGTGGCTCGGCAAAGCCGAGCCCTTATATGAGGAGGCCGGAGCCAAAGCTCCGGCCTCACTAACTTTTCCATTTGATTAAGTGAGCGATCGAGGAATCGCACTCCCCCTGCCGAGTTACCGCAGGGCCCGCCCTGAAGTTACTTTTCAGAACAATCCGCACTGATATCTTCTGTATTGAAGACGTCGATGATGCACCCGTATACCATTGACGT
>CABUZF010000174.1 GCA_902495985.1 uncultured Collinsella sp. | reverse complement strand
TTGCCAGCTTCAGATTCTTGCCTCCCTGCACATGGAACGCCTCCATGCCGCGCTCGAACTTGCCCGAGCAGATGCGCACAAAAGCGATGCGGTCGCGGTGGTTCTTGTCCATGTTGGCCTGGATCTTAAACACAAAGCCGCTAAAGTCGTCGCGGCAGGGATCGACCGGCTCATTGGTGAGCGTATCGGTATAGGCGCGCGGCGTCGGGGCCAGGCGCAGGAACTCCTTGAGGAAGGGCTCCACGCCAAAGTTGGTAAGCGCCGAGCCAAAGAACGCCGGGCTCAGCTTGCCGCAGGCCACGGCATCCAAGTCGAGCTCGTCGCCGGCACCATCGAGCAGCTCGATGTCGTCCATCAGGTTCTTATGGTTCTCCTCGCCGATGAGCTCGTCCATAGCGGGGTCGCCCAGCTCGGCCTCGACCTCGGCGACCTTCTTGGTGGCGTTGGCGTGGCCGTCGCCCTCAAAGGCAATGACGCGACGGGTCTGACGATCGAACACGCCGCGGAAGTTGCGACCGCTGCCAATCGGCCAGTTCATGGGATACGTATTGATGCCCAGAACGTTCTCGATCTCTTCCATGAGCTCAAACGGATCGCGGGCCTCGTGGTCGAGCTTGTTCACAAAGGTGAAGATGGGAATGTGGCGCAGCGTGCAGACCTTAAAGAGCTTTTTGGTCTGGGCCTCGACGCCCTTGGCGCCGTCGATGACCATGACCGCGGCGTCGGCGGCCATAAGGGTACGGTAGGTATCCTCCGAGAAGTCCTGGTGGCCGGGGGTATCGAGGATGTTGACGCAGGCGCCGTTGTAGGTGAACTGCAGCACCGAGGAGGTAACGGAAATGCCGCGCTCCTTCTCGATGTCCATCCAGTCCGAAACGGCATGCTTGGCCGAGCTCTTGCCCTTGACCGAGCCGGCGGTCTGGATGCTGCCGGTATAGAGCAGCAGCTTCTCGGTAAGCGTGGTCTTACCGGCGTCCGGGTGGCTGATGATCGCGAATGTGCGGCGCGACGAGATTTCATCCGACAGGCTTGCCATGCGGATCCTTTCTTGCATTGAGTGCATTACGTCGATGTAACCGCACTATTGTAGCCGCGAAATCTCGCTCTAGGGCGCCTATCAGGACAAATTCATCAGTTGGGGCCTGGGTAGCCGGCCCAATCCGTATTTACCTCTTGCATAACTGTGCATAGTGTATATATACTGTGCTTACCGGTTATATACACGTGTAGCCCAACAGCTAAGGAGCCGCTGTGGACATCATCCTATCCAATTCGAGCGACAAGCCCATCTACGAGCAAATAGCCTCGCAGGTCAAAGCTCAGATCCTTTCGGGCACACTCGCTGCGGGAGCCAAACTCCCCAGCATCCGCGCACTCGCGAGCGACCTGGGCGTGAGCGTCATCACCACCAAGCGCGCCTACGCCGACCTAGAGCAACTCGGGTTTATCTGCACCGTGCAGGGCAAGGGCTGCTTTGTCGCCGAGGGCAACCAGGAACTCTTGCGCGAAAACCAGCTCTGCCATATCGAAGAGCTACTTGCGAAAGCGGCGAGCCAAGCCGAAACCCTGGGCGTCACGCGCGACAAACTGCACGAGATGCTCGACCTGATAGCCCCCGAAACCATGCAGTAGCCATCTGAAAGAAAGGCTATACCATGCAAAACCTTTTAGAACTCAAAGGCATCTCACGCCGTGTGAGCGACCGCTTTTCACTACGCGACGTCACGCTCGCTGTGGAGCCCGGCCAGATCGTTGGCTTTGTAGGCGCAAACGGCGCCGGCAAGACAACGACCATTCGCGCCGCGCTCGGGCTTATAAAGCTCGATGCCGGCGAGGTGCACCTGTTTGGGCAGCGCTGTGGCGCCGACGCGCCCGATGAATCGCAACGCCATCTACGCTCCCGCGTCGGTCTTGTCCTGGACACGTGCCCCTTCCCCTCCACGCTCAGGGTGGGCCAGATCGAGTCGCTCGTAGGCCCGGCGTACCCCACATGGGACCGCGAAACGTTCGCCGGATTCATCAACCGATTTGGCCTCGATCCCAAGACAAAGGTCAAGGACCTCTCCCGCGGCATGGGCATGAAACTGCAGCTTGCCTGTGCACTCAGCCACAATGCCAAGCTGCTCGTTTTGGACGAAGCCACCGCGGGCCTCGATCCCATGGCACGCGAGGAACTGCTTGATGAGCTGCTTGCCTTTGTCGCCGACGGCCAGCACAGCGTGTTACTCTCGAGCCACATTACGTCCGACCTCGATCGCACCGCTGATCGCGTCATCTGCATCGAAAACGGCTCGATTGCGTTTGACCTGCCGCGCGAGGACATTACCGACCGCGCCGGCATCGCCCACTGTACCCAAGCACAGGCCGCCGAGCTTATGGCTTGCGTCGAAGGCGCCCGTGCCGCCCACCACGCCTATAGCGTGGACGTGCTCGTGCCCAACCGTTGCGAAGCGCTCGAGGCCTTTCCCGAGATTCCCTGCGATCGGGCAACCATTGATGACTATCTTCGCCTCACGCTGAAAGGGGCTTCGAAATGAAACGCGCCTTTATGTCCGAGCTCGCCATCGTTCGCTCGCTTGCCCCAAGCATTGCGGGTGTCGGCTTGTTCATATTCGTCGTGCTGACCCTTGCCAACGCATCGGACGGCGATTCCAGCATGAGCGCTGGCGCCTGCGCGGTCAGTGCCATGTCACCCATCATGGTCATGAGCTCGCTGGCCGGCTTCGACAATCAAAACGGTTGGGAGCGCTATCGCGCAACGCTGTCTCTCTCGCGTAAAGACATCATCTGCGCACGCTACCTGAGCATCATTGTCTTCTCGGCTGTCATGGCGTGCGCCGCCGCGCTTCTGAGCATCGTCTCCTTCCCGCTCTTCAACAGCGCGGGTATCCCGTTGACGGGACAGATTGTCTTTGAGATTGCAATAGCCTCAGCAGCATCAATGCTCATCTCCCTCATGATGGTGTTTTTGGCGCAGCCGCTGTTCTTTCGCTTTGGACACATGGAGGCGCTGCGCCTTTCCGTCGGCCTGTTTGCCCTGATGGGCTGCGGTACCATGGCAATGCTGAGCTCTTCCAACCCCATTAGCAACTGGCTCATGTCGATTGCCGGAGCGAATCCCGATCCTGCCGTCCTTGGCGGTCTGTGCGCAGGAATTGCCGTACTGGCCCTCGCGCTATGTGCAATCAGCTGCACCGTCAGCACCAAGGTCTATCGAGCACGCGATCTGTAGTCACGCGAGTCTCAATCCACGAAGGGCGCGATCGCCGCCCCTCCCCGCAAATCCGTGGCAAACGGCATGTCCCTGGCGTGCGCCACCGTGCTACTTGCGCAGCGGCTTGGGTAGCGGGATACCGGCGGCGATGACAGCCGCGATGATCATGCAGACGATACCCTTGAGTGGGAAACACATGAGCAGCAGGCCCACGACCATGACCGGCTGGCGCATGACCGCACCCATCGTCGATGCCGTGCAGACGGCGACGCAAAAGACCGGATCGGCGCCGGTGAGGATGGCAAGGCCGTAGCCCAGGCTCACACCCGAGAAGATAACCGGGAAGAAGTGGCCGCCACGCCAACCAAGGTTGATGAGGGCGGGCGTCAGCATGGCCTTAACAAGACCGGTCGCGATAAGCACGCCAGCGGGAATGGTCAGGTAGGTTTCCATGAGCACGTCG
>CABUZF010000173.1 GCA_902495985.1 uncultured Collinsella sp. | reverse complement strand
GACCGGTACGATCGAGTGCGGCAAGGCGGCCGACATTTTGGTGACGCGCGAGAACCCACTCGATGACCTGTGCGCGCTGCGTGAGCCGACGCACGTGATGTGTCGCGGTGATCTGGTGCGCAAGCTCAAGGTGAAGCATATTCCCGAGGTGGACGCTGAGCTCGACGCGATTATGGCCATGCCTGCCGAGGCGTTGGCCGAGGAGCTTGCCCGCGACGGCGTGGCGTAGGTGTGACAAAGGGGCGGCCCCTTTGTCATAATCAAAAAAGCCGAGGTCCCAGTATGAGGCCTCGGTTTTTATTTGTCCCGCGTGCGGGCGCTACGAGCGCGTCTCCATCTTGGCGTGGCACTTGGGGCAGGTGACGCGGATCTTGCCCTTGCCCTTGGGGACGGAGAGCATCTGGCCGCAGTTGGGGCACTTGAGGTATG
This sequence comes from uncultured Collinsella sp., assembly GCA_902495985.1. GTDB lineage: Bacteria > Actinomycetota > Coriobacteriia > Coriobacteriales > Coriobacteriaceae > Collinsella. The sequence continues at coordinate 3,275 of CABUZF010000173.1, read as the reverse complement.
CCGTGGTCTTGCGACCCTTCCACATCTTCTTGGCCGTGCGCTTGGCACGCTCAAAGTCTTCCTTACTGGTGCCGGCTGCGCGTGAGGTGCTAGCCGCTGCAGCGCCGCCGCCCAAGCTGGCGACGAACTTGCCCAAGCCGGGAACATTGGCGGTCGTGGCGACAAAGGCCTCGTTTTCCTTGCGACGTGCATCGATATTTTTGGACAGGCCGCGCAGCACGCCAATCACGATTACGGCGATGGCAATCCAGCTGAGCCACTGGATACGAGCCATCGAACCGATCATGGCGATGATAATGCCTGCGAAGCCCATCACGATGGTGAGTTCGTCAGCGCCATTGCGGCCCTTCATAAAGTCATTCATGCAAATTGCCTTTCATTCGATATGCCGCACGCCTTTATACCCGATTTAGAGCAAGGGGGACAGGTTAATCTGCACCAATGTGGTGCAAACGTACCTGTCCCCAATGCCCCAATTACTTGGAGAGCTTGTCGACGACGCGTTCGATCTCGGCGAGCTTGGCGGCTTTGAGGTCTTCGTCGCCCGATTCGATTGCCGAAGCCACGCAGCCCTCGATATGCGCCTTGAGCACGTCGGCGTTAATGCGCGCGAGGAGCGCCTGTGTGGCCATGAGCTGTGTGGAAATATCGACGCAATAGCGGTCCTCATCGACCATCCGCAAGATGCCGTCGATCTGTCCGCGTGCCGTCTTGAGCATACGGGTCACCGATTTATGGTCTGCCATCATGGCGGGTCCTCGTTTCTGGTCGGGGGAGGGGTACGTTCAGGTCGCTACGCGGCGGTCACAGACAGGGCATGGAATTTCTCGCCGGCGCCCTCGACGGCGGCAGCGAGCTGCTCAGCGGTCACGGTGTCGGCGCACTCCACCTGTACGGTCTGAGTCTCGTGATCGGCATCGGCGTCGGTCACGCCGGCAACGTTGAGCAGTGCCGTCTCGACAGTAGCGTCGCAGTGGCCGCACATAAGGCCGGACGTTTTGATCGTGTAACGCATGGGTGTACTCCTTATCGATTGAGAATATCTGACAGTTTAGTCGTGAACAGCGTCATCTTAAAGGTGTGCTGAGGTGCCCGAGATTGCCCCGAAAGAGGAGCGAAGCGTACTTGGGTACGCGAGCGACGGTTTGAGGGACAAGGTCGGGTGCTTCAGCGCGCCGTCTTGGGCTTAAAGGATTTCAGGCGCAGAGCGTTGCTTACGACACATACGCTCGACAGGCTCATGGCCGCGGCGCCAAACATCGGCGAAAGCTGCCATCCGGTGAGCGGGAAGAACACGCCCGCCGCCAGCGGAATGCCGATGCCGTTGTAGAACAGCGCCCAGAACAGGTCCTGCTTGATGTTGCGGATCGTGGCGCGCGAAAGCTCGATGGCGCGGGCGACGTCCATGAGGTCGCTGCGCATGAGTACCACGTCGGCGCCCTCCTTGGCGATGTCGGCGCCGGTGCCGATAGCAAGGCCCACGTCGGCGCGCGCCAGGGCGGGGGAGTCGTTGATGCCGTCGCCCACCATGGCGACCTTACTGCCCGCATCCTGCAGCTCGCGCACGTGGCGCTCCTTGTCGGCGGGAAGCACGTCGGCGATGACCTGCTCGCTGGTCAGTCCCACGCGTCGGGCGATGGCCTCGGCCGTCACGCGGTTGTCGCCGGTGAGCATGCGTACATCGACGCCAAGTGAGCGCAGTGCGGCGATGGCCCCGGCGCTCGTCTCCTTGACCTCGTCAGCCACGGCAATGGTGCCAGCAAGCTCGCCGTTCTTGGCAAAGAACAGCGGCGTCTTGCCCTCGGCGGCAAATTGTTCGGCAAGACCCGCGGGCACGGTAACGCCCAGCTCGTCCATCAGGCGTACGTTGCCGGCTGCAATGGCGTTTTGCCCTTCGCGCGCCGTAACGCCTCGCCCGGGCACGGCAGTAAAGTCCTCGACCATGCGCGCGACGATCCCGCGTGTCTCGCACTCGGCCATAATCGCCTCGGCCAGCGGGTGCTCGCTCGAGCGCTCCAACGCGGCGGCCAACTTGAGCAGTGCCTTTTCGCTCATGGCGGGCGAGCCGTCAGCGCGCGTGGCTACCACGATATCGGTCACGGCAGGCTTGCCGCGGGTGACCGTGCCCGTCTTATCGAGCACCACGGTGCCCACGCTGCGCAGGTTCTCCAACGCCTCGGCGCTCTTGAACAGAATGCCCATCTCGGCGCCCTTGCCGGTGCCGACCATAATGGCGACGGGCGTGGCCAGGCCCAGCGCGCACGGGCAGCTGATTACCAGTACGGCGACGGCGGAGGTGAGCGCTTCGTTGACGCTTCCGGTCAGCACCATCCACGCCACAAAAGTTACGGCAGAGATTACAAACACCACGGGCACGAACACGCCGGCGACCTTGTCGGCCATGCGGGCGATGGGCGCCTTGGTGGCGTTGGCGTCCTCGACGAGCTGGATAATCTTGGCGAGCGACGTGTCGGCACCCACACGCGTGGCGCGGAAGGTAAACGAGCCCGTGCGGTTGACCGTGGCCGCGTTGACAGTGTCGCCGGCGGTCTTCTCCACGGGAATGGATTCGCCGGTCAGCGCACTTTCGTCCACGGCCGAGCTGCCCTTGAGCACCACGCCATCGACGGGGATGGACTCGCCGGGGCGCACACGCAGCACCTGGCCGGGCAGAATAGCATCGACGTCGACGGTGGCCTCGGTACCGTCCTCGGCCACGACGGTCGCGGTCTTTGGCGCCAGGTCAATGAGCGCCTCGATGGCGCCGCCGGTTTTGGACTTGCTGCGCGTCTCGAGGTATTTGCCCACGGTGACGAGCGACAAGATCGTGCCGGCGCTTTCAAAATACAGATTGTCCATGCTCGTCATCATGGCCTCGTGGACCTGACCCGCGGCTAGTTGGTCGGCCATGATGAACATGGCGTAGAGCGACCAGGCGATGGACGCGGTGGCGCCGACGGCGATGAGGGCGTCCATGGTGGGCGCGCCGTGCGTGAGCGATTTAAACCCGTTGATAAAGTAGGCGTCGTTGACGTAGACGATGGGGATGAGCAGGACGAGCTCGGTGAGCGCGAGCGTCATGCTGTGGGTGTGGTCGGTGAAGATGCCGGGCAGCGGCCAGCCGAGCATGTGCCCCATGCCTATGTAGAACAGTGGGATGAGGAATACGATCGAGACGATGAGGCGGGCGCGCATCGCAGAGGCGGCGGCCTCCAACTTTTTGGTCGGCGACTCCATATGGGCGGCGCCGGACCTGGCTTGCGCGCTGCCACTTG
>CABUZF010000172.1 GCA_902495985.1 uncultured Collinsella sp. | reverse complement strand
CGCAAGCCGCGCATGCGCGCTGCTCGTATAACCACGAAGGAACGTTTGTAAGGAGGGACGTGTAGGCCATGGATCTTTCGACCTTGATGCCGCAACAGCTGCAAGTCGTCAAAACGCTCGACCGCCCGCTGTTTGTCTCGGCAGGTGCCGGCTCGGGCAAGACCTTTACCCTCACGCGCCGCATCGTCTATGCGCTCTCGCCCGAATCCGGTCCGTTTGTCGAGCATCTGGACCAGGTGCTCGCCATTACCTTTACCAAAGACGCCGCGGCCGAGATTCGCGACCGCGTGCGCCGTGCGCTTATCGACGAGGGCATGGACGAGGAAGCACTGACCGTCGACGACGCGTGGATTTCGACCATTCACGGCATGTGCTCGCGTATCCTGCGCGCGCACGCGCTGGAGCTGGGCATCGACCCCGAGTTCACGGTGCTCACCGATACCGACGAGCTCATGGACCAGGCTGTTGAGCATGTGCTGGGTCGCGCGACGGCACCCGATGCCGCCCCCGAGCTCGCGGCATCGCTCAAGGCCCTCTATGCCTGGTATCCCATGGCGGGCGAGGGCGGTTCCTTTGGCGGCGGTACGACCATCAGGGGTCTGGTGCGCGACCTGCTGGAGCTGTCGAGCCAGTTGCCGGGCGGTATGGACGACGTGCGCATGGCGCGCGGCCAGGCCGATACCTCGGCACTCGCCGATGCCTATCGCGCGGCGCTGGGCGCAAGCAAGGCCGCGACCGAGAAGGCGCAGACGGCGCTCGATGCCATCGACGCGTTCGAGGCGAGCGGCAAGACCATGGTCGATGCGGCGCGACTCATGATGTCATGCACCATGCCGCGCGCGAGCAAGGCATTCCCTAAGGAGCAGGTCGAGCTGCTCAAGGCCGAGGCCGCCGATGCGTTTATCAATATCGTGCTTGCCTGCGGTGCCCCGGCGCTCGATGCGCTGGTGGGCCTGGCCCGTTCCGTGGAGGCCGAGTATCGCGCGCTGAAGGCTGCCCAGTCCGCCCTCGATAATAACGACCTGCTGCGTATGGCCTACGAGGCCCTGCGCGATTACCCGGCCATCCGTGCTGCGTACGAGGGCCGCTTTAAGATGGTCATGATCGATGAGTTTCAGGATACCGACCAGATGCAGGTCGATCTGATACGCTACCTGACGGGTGCGGGGGAGCGCGCGCTGTGCACCGTGGGCGATGCGCAGCAGTCCATCTATCGCTTCCGTGGCGCCGAGGTCGAGGTGTTCCGTCGTCAGGAGCGCAAGGTGGGCTCGTCTGCCGCGCCCGAGGCGACTGCCGTGGCCGACGCCCCTGCCGGCGAACTCGTCAAGCTCGTGCGCAACTTCCGCAGCCATGACGAGGTACTGCGTTACGTGGCACGCGTCTTCGACGGCGATGACGGCGGCCTGATGCAGGGCTTTTTGGACCTTGAGGCGAGCGACGGCCGCAAGGACACGCTGGTGGCAGATGCCTCGCGTCGCCAGGCCCTCTTTGTTGCCGGCGGCAGTACGCAGGAGCGCACACAGGCCAAGGCCCGTGCGATCGCTGAGCGATTCCGCGCGCTTGCCGATGCCGGCCAGCCTCAGGGCGGCATGGTGCTGCTGCTGGGCCGCATGACCAACGCAGGCGTCTACGCACAGGCCTTCCGCGACCAGGGGCTCGACTGCGTCATCGCGGGCGGCTCGGTCTTTGCGCAGGCTGCCGAGGTGCAGACGGTGCGCGCCCTGGTTTGTGCACTCGCCAATCCGGCCGATACGGCGCAGGGTCTTATGCCACTGCTGGCCTCGCCGATGTTTGCACTCGGCGCCCAGGAGTTCCTGGCGCTGGCGACCAAACTCGATAGCGAGACGGGGGAGACCTCGCGCCGGAATATCGACGTGGGTATCATGAGCGATTCCGATGTGCCGGGTTTGCAAGACTTGCCGCTCGTGACGCGCGCCCGCGAGGTGCTGCGGTATGCGTTTCGTCGCGTGGGCCGCGATTCGTTCGCCGCCATCGCGCGCGACGTGGTCAACGCCTCCGGCTGGTTTGTGCGTCTGGCACAGCGTGGTCCCGAGGGCAAGGCCATTGCCGCCAACGTGCTCAAGGCGCTCGACGCTGTGGCCGAGGCGGAGGCCGAGTTCGGCAACTCGCCGCGTTCCATCGCGCTTGCCTTCGACCGCTTCTTGGCGGGCAAGGAAGCCCCGGGTGCCCTCAACGAAGAAGGCGACGGCGCGGTGCGCATCATGACCGTGCATGCATCCAAGGGCCTGGAGTATCCGGTCGTGGCGGTTGCGGAGTGCTTTGGCGTGCGTAAGTCCTCGGGTGCGGCACAGATGGGTCGCGTCGATGGCGGAGCGCAGGTCGTGGCACTGCCGGCACGCTTCGACGGCGTTAAGCTCGCCGACGGAACCTTTGTGAAGGGCGACGACGTCAAAAAGCAGTTTGAGCATGCGTTTAAGGGCAAGGGCACGTCGCTGTGGCTGCCGCCGGAGCTCATGGAGGACGTTTGTGCGACGGGTTCTCCCGCCGAGGCATTTGCTCGCCTGCGCAACGACGACCTGCAGCTCTCGCTCGAGGAGCGGGCCCGCCTGCTCTATGTCGCCATGACGCGAGCACGCGAGCTGGTCATTCTGGCGATGGATGCCGGCGTGAGCCGTGGCAAGGTGACGGCGCCGACCTTCGACGTCGAGACCGATCTGACCTACGACGTGCTGCGCCGTATTTTGCCGACCGACGCTCTGGACATGCCGCAGCTCGATGCCGACCGCCTGGTGTTCGACAACTCCCAGCCGGGCGACTACGAGCTCATTTCGCTTTCGGACTTTACCTTTGGCGAGCAGGCGTTTGAGGCCAACGCTTCGCTGGATGCCGAGGGCAGGCTTGTTCGTGGCGATGCCGATGCAGATGCTGCCGACGATTCGGCCAGCACAATCGTCCCCGGTCCTGCCGACCCCAAGCCCGATTCGTTTGAGCTTGTGTATCCCCAGGCAGTGGGCGTGCGCATGGGCACCTGTCCGTTCCCGGCGCGTGACTCGTATAGCTACTCGTCAATCGCCGCGGCGCTCCATGCCGAGACGGAAGACCGTGCCGCCGAGGCTCGTGTTCCCATGGACGAGTCCGGCGATGATGCAGAGTCGGATGGCTCGGAAATAACCGATGCAGACGTGGCCGCTGTCGAGCCCGCCGGCAATCCCATGGCGCTGGGCTCGGCCTTCCACGCCGCCTGCCAGTGGCTCATCGAGATGGGTGCCGACGCGTTGCCCGCCGCGCGTGCCGATGCGCTGGCACGCTTGTGGCGCCTGACGCCGGAGCAGCGCGAACGCTTCGACGTTGCCCTGGACCGCTGGCTCAAGTCGGCTGTTCGTGCCGACCTGCTCGCGTGGCCGTGCGTTCGCGCCGAGGTGCCGTTCTTTTCGCTGGGCTGCGAGGACGAGGACATCGCTCGCTACGGTGCCTATGCCGAGGGCGCCATCGATGCACTGGCCACCGACCCGGCCGATCCGTCGCGCGCCCTGGTCATTGATTACAAGACGGGCGGCACGCCGGACGAGACGCCGGACCAGCTGCTCGAGAAGCACGCCTTGCAGGCACGTGTCTATTCGGATGTCCTGCACAAGGCGGGCTTTGAGGCCGTGACCGTCAAGTTCGTCCGCGTGGAGCAGCCGGATTCAACCATCTTTGTCGAGCCCGCCGAGTCTCAGGTGGTCACCTACAATTTCTAGTCCTCAGATAACT
>CABUZF010000171.1 GCA_902495985.1 uncultured Collinsella sp. | reverse complement strand
TCGGTATAGCCATAGCGTGCCATAACGTATTGAACGCCCAGATCGGGCGCATCGTCACCGCCGATGCGACGCTCAAGAGTCACCGCGCCCGACTCCAAGCGCGTCGGGTAGGTCAAAATGTGCGCGACGACGACATCGCCAGGATGCACACCCAGGCGCTCCGCCGAAGTGTCCTCGGGCAAAATAAAGAAGTCAGCCTTCAAGCGCGAATCGAGCGGCTCGATCACCCCGAGCGGGCCGGCGATCTGGTAGGTACCCACCACGCTTATAGCCGCACGTTCGACGACGCCTTCAATCACGGCGCGACGTTCACCATGCGGGCTGTTCTTAATGCTTACGGCCACGGTATCGCCATCCATGATCTCGCGCTTGCCGCGACCCATGACCTTGTAATCGCCGTTGTCGGTCACGACATAAGCACTGTGCTCATGGAGCTGTACGCGGCCAGTCATGCTTGGACGACGCTCACTGCGCACTGGCCCGCGTTTATTGCGTGCGCCACGCTTATGTTTGTTATTGCGCCCCATGGCGCCTCCTTACTATCGATAGCCGTTTACACCTCAAGAGTCTACCCAAATGATCCCTAGGGGACGGCAGGATTGCGGATCACTCGAATCGACCGACCCCCTAAGTGATCCGTTTTCCTCCGTCCCCAGGGGATCAAAAAACGGGCCGCCCCTGGAAGGGGACGACCCGTTGCAGACGGCATATTCGCAGCGCTTACACGCGCAGGTAGCGGCGCATGGCGATGGCAGAACCAAAGAGACCGATAATGACGCCGACAAGAATCAGTGCGGCGTAGGTCACCAGGTAGTACTGCATCGGCAGCGCAAACGACATCCAGCCGACACTCTCCTGCAGGCGAGGAACCATCAGATTGCGCAGCAGCTCCAAAACACCGATGGAAAGCAGCGAGCCCAGAATGGCCTGCAGCACGCCCTCGGTAATGAACGGTCCGCGAATGAAGCCGTTGCTGGCGCCCACCAGGCGCATAATCGCAATCTCACGACGACGCGCCGTAATGGACAGGCGAATCGTGTTGTTGATAAAGATGAACGCGATAAAGGTCAGCAGGCCGACGAGCACCACGGCGGCAATACGGATGTAGTTGGTCACCTGGAACAGGCGGCTTACTTCCTCCTGGCCATACAGTACGCTCGCGTTGACGTCGCCGTCGTCCGCGATCTTTTGGAAGTCGGCATTCTTCTTGAGCTTCTTGGCCGTGCTCTCGACCTGAGACGGATCGTCCATCTCAATCGCAAACGAGGCGGGCAGCGGGTTCTGGCCGTCGAGCGCGCTCATGGTGGCGTCGGCGTTACCCGACATCTTGCTCGTGTACTCGGCCAGCGCGTCGTCCTTATCCTTATAGGTCACGGACTTGACGTTGCTCCACGTCTTGAGCTCGGCCTCAAAGGCCTGGACGTCTGCCTGATCGGCGTCATCGCTAATAAAGGCATTAATGACAACCTGATCCTCGACGGTACCGATCACGGAGTTCAGCATCGCGGAGCCCATGATGAACAGGCCGATGATAAACAGCGAAAGGAAGATCGTGATGACGGCGCCGAGCGAGGTAGTCCAGTTACGGAAGAAGTGGCTGATTGCCTCTTTGAAGGAGTAGCCCACGTTAGTTGGTGCCATAGTTGCCGTAACCTCCCCTCTCCTGGTCGCGGATAACGTGGCCGCCCTCGAGGGCGATCACGCGACGGTGCATGCTATCGACCATCTCGCGGTCGTGCGTGGCGACGATCACGGTGGTGCCAGTGCGGTTAATACGCTCGAGCAGCTTCATGATGCCCAGCGAGATCGCCGGGTCGAGGTTACCCGTGGGCTCGTCGCAGATCAGCAGCGGCGGACGGTTGACCATAGCGCGGGCGACGGCAACGCGCTGCTGCTCGCCACCGGAAAGCTGGTCGGGCAGCGAGTCCATCTGATCGGCCAGGCCGACCAGACGCAGCACCTCGGGCACCTGGCTGCGAATGACGCCCTTGGGCTTGCCGATGCACTGCAGGGCAAACGCCACGTTTTCGTAGGCGGATTTTTGCGGCAGAAGCTTAAAGTCCTGGAAAACGGCGCCAATCTGGCGGCGCAGGAACGGAACCTTGCGGTTCTTGATCTTCATGAGGTCCTGACCGGCAACCAGGATGCGGCCGCTCGTCGGCTTGACGTCGCGGTTGAGCGTCGACAGCAGCGTGGTCTTACCCGAGCCGGAGTGACCGACCAGGAAGACGAACTCGCCCGGATAGATCTCGATGTTGATGTCGTCGAGTGCAGGCTTGTTGGGCTGTGCCGGATAGATCTTGGTGACATGCTCCATAAGGATGACGGGCTCGACACCAGCCTGCTTGGCCATCTTCTTGCGGCTGGCCTGCGGATCGATGGGCGCAAACACCGACGTAAAATCGGGGTTGTTGAGCGCGTTATCGAGGCTTGCGACCTCGGCGGCCTGATCGCTCTCGACCACCGGGGCAGCAGGCTGCGTGGGGTCGGGAATAGCAGCAAAGAGACCGGACTGCGCAGGCTGAGGAGCCGGCGTCGCAGGGGCCAAGGGGTCGGGAATGCCGGCCATGGTAGGCTGCGGCGTGGCGGCGCCAGTCTGAGGCTGCTCCACGCGAGCGGTCACGGCCTGAACGGGCTCAAAACCCGCCGTGCCAGAAAGCGCGACATCGCTGTTGGGATTGTAGGCAAAGGGATCGGATGCCGGCTGTGCCTGATCTGCCGGCTGAGCGGGGACCTGAGCAACAGGCTGGCCCTCTGAATCCGGAGTGGCGAAACGACTGCCCTGGACGCCTGTCTGCGTCTTGGGGGCATCATCGCCCGCACCGGAGGTACGGAAGTGGTTACCCACTGGTGCTCCTTATCGTCGTGCGTTTAAACTACATGAGCGCTTTGTATTTTAGCAGCATTAGCTTTGCTGCACATAAGAAGCATGGCGTGCTTAGGGATCCCGTCGGCCGGGCACAGGGCTACTCTCCAAATCGTCCTCGGACATGTCGGAGCCCCCGCTGCGCTCTTCGCGCGGCGGGGGCTCCTCCGTCCTGCGGAAAGATTTGGAGAGTAACCCTGTGCCCGGCCTGCGGTAACTAAGGGGTCGCTGCGTTTTACTTGGGTGCAGCAGCGCTATGCTTGGGGGCTGAATTGCACTTGGCTGGGATGGGCCCGTTTCCCGGAGGAGGCCTTTACTTGGTGCGGGCCTGATTTGTTTGTTGCCGACAAAAAACAGGGGCGCCCTCTTTGGGGACGCCCCTGTTCTGGTTTGCATGTGGTTGTTGAGGCGATACTTTGCCTCGTCTTGCCCTAGGCCAAGAACTCCTTGGTGGTCGCCACGATGTTGGCGGCGTCCAGGCCGTACTTGTGCAGGAGCTCGGCACCCGGGCCGGACTCGCCGAAGGTGTCGTTGACGCCGATCTTCTTGAGCGGCGTCGGGCACTGCTCGCACAGGACGTCGGCGACGGCGCTGCCCAGGCCACCGATCACGGAGTGCTCCTCGACGGTCACGACGTGGCCGGTCTTAGTGGCGCTCTTAACGATCAGGTCGGCGTCGATGGGCTTGATGGTGTGCATGTTGATGACCTCGGCGTCGATACCCTCGGCTGCGAGCTGCTCGGCGGCCTCGAGGGCCTCGCCGACCATCAGACCACAGGCAATGATGGTAACGTCGGCGCCCTCGCGCATAACGATGCCGCGACCCAACTCGAACTTGTAGGTCTCGGGGTCGTTGATGACCGGCGAGGCCAGACGGGCAAAGCGCATGTACACGGGGCCG
>CABUZF010000170.1 GCA_902495985.1 uncultured Collinsella sp. | reverse complement strand
CGTCTTGCCGCACCGCGCTTGGACGTTATGGCCGGTGGCCCCCGCAAACGCAAAAAGGGCGCACGACCATCGCAACGGTCGTGCCCCTTTTTTCTAGCGTATCTGGACGCCGGCTTTCTTTTTATCGGCCTTGACGCGGTAGAGCTCCGCATCGGCAGCGCGAAGCAAGTCTTGCCAGGTATCGACACTATCACCGACCCGTGCATAGCCGATGGACATCCGCAATGCATACGGCACCTCGGCATGCGCGAGCTCGTCGTTGATTGTCGCGCACAGATGCATGATATCCTGTTCCGCCGCTGCCTTTTGGAGCACCACGAACTCATCGCCACCATAACGCGCGATAAAGCCACCAGACGCCGAGCAGACATCCTTGAGCGCCGTCGCAACAACCTGAAGAGCATGGTCGCCCTCCACATGTCCATAGCGATCGTTAATCTGCTTAAAGCCGTCAGCGTCCATCATAAGCAGATATACATCTTCGGCCTGATCCACATTTGAAAAGAGCGACAGCATATAGGTCTCAAAACGGTTGCGGTTGTTGAGTCCAGTCAACGAGTCAGTCGAGATCAGTTGCTCCTGACAGATGATATAGAGCAGCAACATGCTAATCATTATGCCGACACAAAGGCCAGGCACCGAGTATACGATCTGAAAGGTACCGCCCACCAGGGCCGGAATGGCGAAAAATGCCAAGGTTCGATAGATAGCCTTCGTCTGCAGGCTCTCAACCCTGCGAGATTGCACAAACGCATGCAGGGACGTATGTATAACGTAACAGTAGCTGACAATGGGCTGGATCATATAGGCAAAGCCGCGACGATACACGCCCTGCGAATCGATATAGAACAAGGCGTGCGTCCAGTAACTGGTAAAAGCCAGCACGACCACCAGAGCCGTAGGCAACGTTACAAGCACCACCCTATAGCGCGAGGTCACAAGGCGAGAGCCCTGCATCGTCTCGGAATAGATAAACCAAATGAGACACGCGATGGCAAAGAGCGAAAACGAAACCGCGTTGGAAATCCAGTTGGCAGCAATACCCAACGTGCCGTCCGCACCATCCGAAAGCGTCCAGATCATATCGAATAATATGTACGCGGCAGAGGTGTAGCCAAGCATGCTAAACAACAGCTGCAGGGTGCTCGAGAACAAGGAGCGACGACTTCGCGCGGCAAGCCCGATAAGAACAATCATGCATAGCAGGAATATCTCAATCTTGAGTGCCTTAACCACTAGACGCCATCCCTTCAATATCCGAATGGTCAGAATCGCCCAATTCGAATCAGGGCAATAAACACCCCTTTACTCCGCAGGGGTAAAGGGAATCATAGCAAAGCGCCCGAACATCACTGCAAAACAGTTTCTGTTCGGGCGCTCGGACGGCGCGAATTGCACGCCGGAATCAATTATCGGTAACGGCCGTTACTCGCCGTCGATGTCAGTCGCGACGGCCTCCTCGATGGCCTCGACACCGGCAGGCGACAGGTCCTCCTTGCCCTGGCAGAACTTCTTGTCGACCCAGCCGGTCAGAATCGGAGCCATGATTGCCGTGATGATAACGGCAGTGGCGATCTGGGCGTACGCGGTGGGCGCAAGCTCGGCGTAGCGCGGCGCGACCTCGGCGAGAGCAACCGGCGTGGTCATAGCCGTGCCGGCGATGGTGGAACAAGCCACGGCAGCCTTGCCGTTACCACCGCACAGGCGCTCGAACGCAAAGGTGATGGGACCGACGACAAACAGCGTGACAAGGCCCAGCAAGATGCCGGAAATACCACCGGTGATAAAGCTCGACAGGCTCATGGACGCGCCAAGCTGAAATCCGATGACGGCAATCGCAGGGTTGGAACCGGGAACCAGCAGGTTCTTGATAAACGGGAACAGGTTGCCCAGAACCATGCCGATAACGAGCGGCAAAATGGAGCCGATGATAGTACCGACAGGGATGTTGGCAAGACCCGAAACACCAAGGATGATCATCGTGACGGCGGGGCCGGCCGTAAAGAACAGGATACCGACGGCGCCCTGCTCGGACTCATCGCCGAACTCGCCCATAATGCCCGTATAGAGCGCCATGTTGCAAAACGTAATGCCGCCGATGATAGACACGGAGCTCAGACCCAGGAAGTTGTCGTTAAAGAAATATGCCACGCCTAGGCCGAGAGCCGCTGCGACGACCAGCTTGGGAATCAGCACGACGATACCGGTCTTGATGGCGCCCGGCGTGGACTTAAAGCTGATGCCGGCGCCCACGAACAGCAGGATCGCGGCGACGATGGTATTGGAGCCACCGCGGCAGGCAGCCGTAAAGAAGCCGCCGATCTCAAAAACCTGCGGGCAGAAGGTGTTGAGCAAAAGACCGACGATCATCGGGTAGATCATGATGTCACCCGGGATGCGCGGCACTTTGAATTTCTTTTGCTCGTTGGCGGTCGCATCCTGTGCCATGAAGCCCCCATTTCCGCTGACGCGGAACAAAAGCCCACGTCATGCTTTGCTACAGTAAAGTTTGACCATGGTACCAGAAGAAATAGACCAGCTCGGTGAAAAATTCGACAAGTTGGGATGGAACGAGATTCGGCGCCCGCGACGCCACCCCTATATAAGGCTCAAGACGATATAGAGTACGATGCCCGAGACGCAGCACCACAGCATCGATTTTGTCTTGACCGCCACGACCACGACGCCGGCGGCCGCAATCCAGGGAACCAAGGCAGGCCAGAGTCCCGCGTCGAACGCGCCGGGGCTCACCAAGTCGTTGGCGACCAGCGCGGCAAAGGCAGCGGGCGGGATATAGCCCAGGGCCTCGGTAATACGGGGCGACAGGGTCCGCCCGCGCAAGGCGAACGCCGGCGCGATGCGAAAGAACGCGATAGCAGCCCACGACGACAGCCACAGAACCAAGAACTCGTTAACGGGCATCGCGGGCACCTCTTCCGTCAAATACAGCATCGCACGCCAACGCAATGGCAATGCCGGCCACGACGCTTGCCGGCACGGCAATATTCGTGAGGCCCAAGAACTTGCATACGGCGACGGACACCGCGCCCGAAACCTCCGCGACAACGTTGCCGCGCGACAGCCGCTGCGAAAAGAGCAGGCAGATAAAGAGTGAGGTGCAGACAAAGGCTGCAATGGCGGTGGGAACATCGACAACGGCGCCGACGATGGCGCCCGTCGTACACGAAACGCCCCATGTTGCGATAAGGATTACATTGAGCACGAAGGACTCACGCGGGCCCCAATCCTCCCCTTCAACCAACTTGGCAAGCGAGATGCCGTATGCCTCCTCGGTAAGTGTCGCGGCAACAGCCAGCGTCTGACGCTTCGAGGCACCCGTCAGATACGGTGCAATCGATGCCGAGTAAAGCGCAAAGCGCGAGGAGATTGCGGCGACGCTCGCGACGATCGATGCCGCAGGCACACCTGCCAGCCACAGATTGCAGATCATAAACTGCCCGCTGCCCGTCACGAACGTGCTGCTCAGAGCAAAAACCATCCAGGGTTCCATTCCCGTCTGCGCCATAATCATTCCGCACGGCGCGGCTATCGCAACATAGGTAAGCATCACCGGCCAGACGGTTTTAACGATTTTGAGCACCATAGCGTTCCTCGTCCCGACAAGATTTCCGAGCCGCATTCAACGACGCGGCAGAACCATCGCCCGATGGCAACCGAGTTCGCCTACAATTGCCACCGGATCGAAAGACACAGAAAGACACAACTTTTTTAGGAAGTCATTATGACAGCTATCGATCGAACGCGGGATGCCGCGGCCTTCAAGACCTACACCGATGCCTACGATGCCGCCAATCCGCGTATCGCGCTCAAAATCGAGCATACGTACCACGTTG
>CABUZF010000169.1 GCA_902495985.1 uncultured Collinsella sp. | reverse complement strand
TTCGTACGAGCAGCGGCAAGGTCGGATGCGGTATCGGCGTAGGCAGGAGCCGCGAGGCCCAAGCCCAAAACACAAGCGAGGGTTGCCGTAGCAGCGCAGCGTGCCATGTTTTTATGCGTGTTTGCTGTGCGCATGTAGCTTCCTTTCCAGTAACTAAGGGTAACGGCTAGTCCACCGTCACCAGGCTAAAGAGCTCCACATCGTCATCAGACGGCGTGAGCTTCTCGCGCGGGTTGAGAAACGCAAGCTCAAGGATACAACCGTAACCGACAAGCTTTGCGCCCATATCTCGCACCAGTTTACCTGTTGCCTCGACGGTTCCGCCCGTCGCGACCAAGTCGTCCAGAATCAACACGGTATCTTTAGAGCTGATAGCGTCGGCATGGATCTCAATGGAATCCGTTCCGTACTCGAGCTCGTAGCTCTGGCTCACGGTCTCGCGCGGTAGCTTGCCCGGTTTACGTGCGGGAACAAAGCCGGCGCCAAGGGCTACAGCCACCGGTACGCCAACCATAAAGCCGCGAGCCTCGGGACCCACGACCTTGGTGATTCCCATGCCGGCAAAGTGCTCGGCGAGGGCATCGGTCATGGCTTTAAGCGCCTCGGGATTGCCAAAGAGCGGCGTGATGTCTTTAAAGATGACTCCGGGCTCGGGATAGTCGGGGATGTCGACGATTTGAGATTCGAAGTCGTACATTGCATGACCTTTCAATGGGTTGCCGAAATTTCAGCAGCTGTTATTTGCCCGCGGTGGCGGTGCCGGAGTGCGAAGGGGCGACGACCTTGAGCGGCTTTACGAGAGAATCCTCGTGTGGAGCCGGCGCAGCTATCTCTTCGTTTTTGGCCTTGGTGGACTCGGAACGAGTGATTTCCTCATCGAGTGCATCGATGTCGGCGTCCTCGACCACGGCGTTGAGCGACTCAAAAACGCGATTCTTGAGCAGCGCAGTGTGCACACCTTCTGTCAGGTCGTGAAGCTTCTTAAACGCACGCTCGAGCTTGGCGTCGCGCTCGTCATCGGAGGTATCCATTCCGAGCATGCTCACGAGCACCTGCTCAAACATCGAGGACTCGCGGTTGGCGGAAGACACGTACTGGCGCAGGTTGCGCGGCTCGATATGGAAGCGCGACAGCTCGGAGCAGTAGCGGATGATCGGAAAATCGCGGCCATCGACGAGCTCACGATTCTGCGGACTCTTGATGATGCGAATGAGGTCGTTCTCGGCGAGCGAGCGGATAAACGAAATCTCGACGCCCAGCATATCGGGAATGGTCTCGATGGGATGCAGCTTTTGCTTAGTCTCCTTGGGCTCCGTCTTGAGCGGAACATCGGATAGCAAGCCCACCTCGTAGGCGAGCGTTGACAGGTCCGTGGCGTTTTCCAAGCGCTGCTTAATCACGTTGAGCGGCATGTAGCGGGTCTTCTGCAAGTGCAGGATGACCTCCAGACGATCAACGTCCTCCTTAGAGTACTGACGGTATCCCTTAGGCGTACGATGAGGGGTAATGAGCCCCTCATCCTCTAGAAATCTAATTTTTGAGTTCGAAAGATCGGGGTATGCGCCTCGAAGTAGGTTGACGACTTGGCCGATACTCAGATAGTTGCGTTCGGCCATGCCCTACTCACCGGTTTCGATGCGCTCCGGCGTGCTCTCGTGGTAGATGAGCGTAAACGTACCGATCTGAACGGAAGAACCGTCGTGCAGCGGGGCTGCATTGACAATGGCACCGTCGACCCAGGTACCATTGAGCGAGCCCAGGTCCTCGATGCGAGCGCCGAGGCCCTCGCGAATAATGCGCGCGTGGCTGCGCGAAACGGTCATGTCATTGAGGAAGATGCCGTTCGCGGGATCGCGACCGATGGTGGTCACGTCGTCCTCGAGCTCAAAAGCGGCACCCGTCTGCGGACCCTTGACGATGGACAGAACGGGGGCGGTGATGCGCACGTTGGCCATGAGGTCGGGAACGGTGACGTCGCTTGAAGGCACGCGGAATACGCAGGTAGCGTCAGCAGTCTTATCATTCTGAGGCATATTGTTAACCATGTTGTCCATGACAACCCCTAACTTATCGCGGACGTGCCGCAAATAATGAACCGTACGTAATCATACCCCAACGAATCAGTCTTCGATTTCAGGGTTCAGAAAGTCGACGTCCTCGTCCTCGGGATGCGCGAGAGCCTGTTTAATGGCCACTCCGCCCTTAATGGAGTAGATGACAGCCGTGAGCATGGAAAAGATCACGCCGCCGTACACAAAGAAGATGCCGAGGGGCACCGAGCTTCCGTTGAGGCCCGGGAAGGCCGTAAGGGATGAAGGTAGAAGATGCAGGCCGTCAATAACGGGGAAACCGAGCAGCATGAGCGAGAAGCCGGTCATGAGCAGTGCTGTGGCAATCTTTCCGGGAAAGACGACATCGATGGGGCGACGGTGATAATGACGCACGATAAGCGTGCCGATGCCCAGATAGATGTCGCGGCCAATAATGAGCACGCAGACCCAGATTGGCAGCTCTCCGCGAACCACCAGTCCCAGCACGCCGGTGAACAGCAGCGCACGGTCGCAAATGGGATCCATGACCTTGCCGAGCCACGAGACCGTCTTAGTCATGCGGGCGATCTGACCGTCCATCCAGTCGGTGGAGGCGGCAACGGCGTAGATAACGATGGCGATGACGCGGTTGTTATCCGTCACAAACAGGTACAGAAATACCAGGGTGAGGATCAGGCGCGTAAAGGTGATGAAATTGGAGATCGTAAAGATCTTATTCGACGGGTAATCGGAAGTGCCGATAAGCTCCTTTTTGATCTTCTTTTTGATGCCCACAGGACTCCCCCGCTGGTTAACGACAAAACTTTCGATACTATACCCGTTCCGGCGATGTCTATCCAGCGCAGCCATAGAGAGTCCAGACATGTGGAGGGCGCTGTCGTAACGTGAATGTGCCGTATTTGTGTATGTCAGTCTCCAACCATGTCATAAATTGTCGTATTTGGAGGATGGCGTACTAGTTTTTGTTGAGCGAAAGTATCGATCAAGAAAGCCATTGATTCTTTGTTGCTTACCCCGTTGATTCTTGATAAAAAAAGTCAGGCACTAAGTGCCTGACCTGCAAACTTCTGGTCGGGACGACTGGATTCGAACCAGCTTGCCGATGAGGCGAACGAGATGAAGGTCCTGAGGACCAAGAACACCGGCGTGCCCTGCCTAGAGCAGGGCACAAGGGGAAGGGCGGCGGCGATAAGCGTCCTCGCGGAATTCAGTTCGGAGGACAAGCTGGAGCTCGCCGATGCCGAGGAGGCGAGGACCGCAGTCGGGGGCGCCGGGCTTCCCGCTGAACAGCAGGACGACTACTCACGCGGCGACACGCCTCGTTAGGCTATCGTGAACTACATTCTGCCTGAGTGCTAATCGAGGTTGTCCAAACGTAGGAAGAACTCGCCTCCGGTTGCATATGAGGAGTCCAGATTGCTGCTGTTGAAGTAGTTGAAGTTGTGGTAGTCGCTGCTGACGAAGTCATTCAGCTTTTGATCGAGTTCGGTATGGTCGGCGTCGGGATACTCGCAATACATGATCGTCTTGATCATGTCGGCGACGGTTTGATAGTTGGAATCAGTCGTCAGTCTGCCGCTGATTTCAAGTTCGCCTCCTGTGCATGCGATAAGCGTGAGTTCAAAATCACCACTCGTTCCATGTGAGCCTTTCGACTCTGCGTAGACGGGGCTGTTATAACGTCGCGGATGATAGGGGGCGTCGCCATCTGACGGGTCGAACGTCGCGTCCTGAACGTATGGGTTCGTCGAAGCCGCATTGAAGTTGTTCACGAAAGTGTCGATTCGCTTCTGGTTTGCTTCG
>CABUZF010000168.1 GCA_902495985.1 uncultured Collinsella sp. | reverse complement strand
GGACTCGCCGAGCCGCAAGACGATGATCCGCTCATTTGGGAAGCCGCCCATATTGTGGTGGAATCGCAGCTTGGCTCCACATCTGGCCTGCAACGCCGTCTGAAGGTTGGCTATGCGCGTGCCGGGCGTATTATGGACATGCTGGAAGAAAAGGGTGTCGTCGGACCGCCCGACGGTTCCAAGCCGCGCGAGGTCCTGCTGGACGAGGAGGGGCTTGCCGCGCTGGAGTCTGTCGACGCCGAGATGGCACGTGAAGATCGTGAGTTTGGAGGATTCTGATGGCTGCACGCTTTGGTGACATGCTGCTTGAGCAGCGTCGCCGAATGGGCCTTTCCATTCAGCAAGTCGCCAACACCATCAAAATCAGGCCGCAGATCATCGAGTTTTTCGAGACCGGTAACTTTGCTTCGATGCCGCCGCGCGGCTATGCGCAGGGCATGATTTCGAGCTATGCTCGCTTTTTGGGCCTCAATCCGCGCGAGGTCGTCAATGCCTACTTTGACGATCTGATGGCATACGAACGCGAGACGTCGCAGCAGGGCGGTCGTTTTCAGGACGCCGCCGGCTACGTCAATTCGCGTTCCTCGGTCGATAACGGGCGCTTCCTGATGGTTCAGGGCGGTCGTTCGACCCGCTATGGACAGCGTCCTCAGCAGGCCGGTTATATTACCGAGACGGGTTCGGGCGAGGAGATTCGCTCACAGCGTGACCGGTTCCGCAGTACGCCGATGCCCGAGGACCGTGCACTTCCCGCTGCCCGAGGCGTGGCGCGTGACCCTCGTGCCGGCTACGGCGACGGCGGCTATTCCGATCGCGGTTACCGTGGTGCCTCTACGGGACGCTCTCGCGGTGGCTATGCGGATGCCGATACCACGCAGGTGACGCCGCGTCTTCGCTCTCAATCACAGCCGTATGGCCAGCGCTCTTCGGCTCCGCGTTCGGGCCAGCGTGGCTATCAAGGCCGCGGTGAACTTGCGCCCCGCTCGGGTCAGCGCAGCCTTCAGGGCCAGGGTGGCTATCGCGGCCGTTACGATAGCAATCGTGGTCGTATGCCTCAGGGAGGCGGCCGCAGCAGTTCCAATCGTGGACGCGGCGGATCACGTACTCCTCAAAACAACGGGCTCGATCCGCGTATCGTCTACGCCGGCATCGGTGCCGTTGCGCTGCTGTTGATTGTGCTCATCTTGGTGCTTCTGCGCGGCTGCGCATCTTCGGCGCCCGAGACCACGCCCGAGACGCCCACTGCTACCAAGACGACGACCAAGAAGTCTTCTAAGAAGACCGAAACGGTCGACGAGGACGAAGACACCGATGAGGCGACGAATGAGTCGACTGACTCGGACGCTACCAAGACGACGGCCATGAAGGAAGAGAACGAGGTCACGAAGGTCAAAGTCTCCGTTGCCAAGGGAAAGACCGCGTGGATTGAGGTCAAGGTCGACGGCAAGTCGGTCTATGGCGCCCAAGCGACTGGCCCCTTTGAGCAGGAGTACACGCCCGAATCCTCGATCGAGATCACCACGTCCAAGCCTTCCGATGTCACCGTTACCAAGAACGGTGAAAGGGTCCGTTACGATACCAAGACCTCGGGCGTGGCGCGTGTGACGATCACCGTTCCCAAGAAGGAGACGACTGATTCCGAGAATGGTGAAAGTTCTGATGGTACCGACACCACCGATGGTGCCGATACCACCGACGTTACCGATGCCCAGTCCACGGATGGCGCCGATACCGCAACTGACGGTCAGACACCCACCGATTCTACCGACTATTCGTACGATAGCTACTAAGCCGCTCGTACGCGAAAGGAAACATCATGGCTAAAGATTCCAGCTTCGACGTCGTGTCCGAGGTCAACATGCAAGAGGTCGACAACGCCTTCCAGCAGACCACGCGCGAGATTTCCCAGCGCTATGACCTTAAGGATTCCGGCGCCACGATCGAGCTTTCGAAGGGCGACAAGCTCTTTACGATCAGCGCCCCGGCTGACTTTGTCTCCAAGCAGATTATCGACGTGCTGAGCTCCAAGCTCATCAAGCGCGGCATCGACCTCAAGGCTGTCTCGTGGGATGCTCCGCAGGCGGCGTCGGGCGGCACCGTGCGCGTGCTCGGCCATATCGTCGAGGGCATCGACCAGGCGACCGCCAAGAAGATCAACAAGGACATCAAGGACCAAAAACTCAAGGTCAAGGTGACCATCGAGGCCGACAAGCTGCGTGTTTCCTCTGCTTCGAAGGACGCGTTGCAGACCGTGATTCAGTTCCTGCGCGACCAGGATTACGGCCAGCCGCTACAGTTCACCAACTACCGCTAATATCATTCGAAAGGACCGCTCTCCAACATGGATACACCGTTGGGCTCCGTGCTCTACATCACCCTTGGGTGCGCTAAGAACGAGGTTGACACCGACCGCATGCGTTCTCTTTTGACCGCCGCAGGCTACGAGGAAGCATTCGACCCGCAGGATGCCGATATCGCCATCGTCAATACATGTTCGTTCCTCGCCTCCGCAACGTCCGAGAGCATCGAGACCACGCTCGAGCTCGCCAATGAGGTTCAGGACGGCGTTCGTTCTTGCCCCATCGTCATGTGCGGCTGTGTGCCGTCGCGCTATGGCGACGACCTGCCCGACGAGCTGCCCGAGGTCGCTGCCTTTGTGAAGGCCGACGAGGAGGACGGCATCGTGGCGGTCATCGATGGCGTACTGGGTGTCGAGCGTGAGATCGCGGCCTATATCCCTCAGGTCAAGCGTACCGTCGAGGGCGCCGTTGCTTACGTCAAGATTTCCGATGGCTGCAACCGCTTCTGCAGCTTCTGCATGATCCCCTATATTCGCGGTCGCTATCATTCGCGCAATGCCGAGAGCATTATCTCCGAGGTACGCGACCTGGTTGCCGGCGGTGTGCGCGAGATCGTGCTGATCGGCCAGGACACGGGTATTTGGGGCACCGACTTTACTGACGAGGATGTCACCGAGGGCTCGCCGCGCAATCTGGCGCAGCTGCTGCGTGCCGTCGCTGAGGCCGTGCGCCCGCACAACGTCTGGGTCCGCGTGCTCTATCTGCAGCCCGAGGGCATGACCGATGAGCTTATCGATACGATTCGCGATACGCCCGAGGTGCTGCCCTATATCGATATCCCCGTGCAGCACTGCGACGCGCGCATCCTCAAGGCTATGCGCCGTTCCGGTTCGCGCCAGGAGCTCGAGGACCTGTTCCGCGATCTGCGTGAGCGTATCCCCGGCATCGTGATCCGTTCCACGGCTATGGTCGGCTTCCCGACCGAGACCGACGACGAGTTCCGCGACCTTATCGACTTTATGGACACCGTCGGCTTTGACTACACGAGCGTCTTTGCCTACTCGCAGGAGGAGGGCAGCCTGGCCGCTAAGATGGAGGGTCAGGTCGACGAAGAGGTCAAGCTCGAGCGCGCCCAGGAGGCCATGGACCTGGCCGAGTCGCTCGGTTTTGCCGCCACCGCCGCACATGTGGGCGAGCGCGCCCAGGTAATCGTCGACGGTATCGAAGAGACCGAGGATGGCGTCGAGCTGATCGGCCATGCCTGGTTCCAGGCGCCCGATTCCGATGGCGCGGTGCACTTGGACGCCAGCGAGGCGTCCGTGGGCGATATTCTGACCGTCGAGTTTACCGATAGCTTCTGCTATGAGCTTATCGGTCATGTTGTGGAGTAGGAGAGCGTCGTGGCTAACGAGAGCAATAAGGAACTGACGAGTGTTTGGACGCCCGCCAACATCGTAACGTGCGTGCGTATCGTCTTTATTCCGGTGTTCATGATCGTGTCGGCGCTGTCTCACACGAGTGTTGCCTGTACGGATTGGAGCACCTTCGACGGCCCGCTCGCCGC
>CABUZF010000167.1 GCA_902495985.1 uncultured Collinsella sp. | reverse complement strand
CCTCGGACATAGGCGTCGGCCATGCCGTCGATATCCTTGACCACGTAGGAGACCGATCCACAACGAATGCGAAGCTCGAGCGCCCAACTAAAGCGGTCGGCAAACAGTGGATTGTAGTACGGCACCAACGAGGGCTCCAACACCGCCTTGGGGGCATCGGGATCCACACTGCCAGCGAGCTTGCGGCGCATGCTCGCCAGCTCATCCATGCGTGCGTCCGAAAGATCGGAGAGCGCCGCCATGAGGCTGGGACTCGTGGGGACGGGCGCCGGAAAGGGAAAGTTGGGATTGACGGCCGGCGCTTTGAGCGCGGTGCGCGCGGGCTGTTTCGGCTGCGCCGTAAACGTGCGGACCGGTGTGCGCAAACCCTCGACGGGCTCGGCGCCGCTGGCATCCAGATACGCCAGCGCCGTGGCGATGGCGTGCTTGCACATGCCGGAATAGCGGAAGGCAGCGGGGCAATCGCAGTCGTAGTCGATAACCTCGTGCTCGTCCATGTCGAGCGCCACGTGCGTCTTGTACAGGTCGCCGCGCGAGCCGCGCACCGAACCCTCGATGTTCACGTTTTTGGAGAAGCGCGAGCCGGAGTCCTCAAACGACAGCACGGCGCCGTTGAGCATGAGCGAACGCCCCTTCATAAAGGTGCTGCCAAGCGCCGCCTCCTTACGAAGCGCCTGCACAAACGTCCCCTGCGCCATCACTTCCTCCAATCTCGCGCGGACCAGCAAGGTCGCTCTTAGATCACCGTCACTCTGCCTTGGTTACCAACGATGGCCTTTGCCTCTGCCAGCAGCGGAATCGAGCGTGCGTTGACCTTGGCCGGCACCTCGGCACGCAGTACGCGCCCGTCCACCTGCTCGATAAAAATCTCCACGCGGTCGCCGCCCGGGTTGGCGGTAAGCACCGTGGCAAGACGCGCCATATTGCCCTGGCTAAAGCGGCTGTTGGGCACCATGACCTCAAACACCTTGGGCTTGTTGTTCTCCTCGTTGAGCTCCAGCGGCACGATCTCCTGCGCGATGATCTGGTCGCCGCGGTCCGAGCGCTCGAGCTTGCCCTTAATGCGCACAAACGCATCGGACAGCTGCGCGCCGGTCTCGGGATCGACCTCGCCGTACAGGTACCCCTCGGCCTCCTTGTAGGTCTTGGGGAACACCACGACCGTGGCCTCGCCTTCCATGTCCTCGAGCTGCACAATACCCATGGGGTCGCCGTTTTTGGTCACGCGCTTGGACACGCTCGAGACCATGCCGGCCCACCACAGCGCCTTACCCTCGGGAATCTCCTGGTTGATGGTGCCGCCCGTAGGATTCTGAACCTCGTAGCCGGTGTCGATCTGCGAGAACGAGAAGTCGCGCGCTTTGCTAAGTGCATACTCAAACGGGCGCAGCGGGTGGTCCGAGACATAGATGCCCAGGACCTCCTTCTCCTGGCTCAGCTTAAGGTGGCGGTCCCACTCCTGGCCGTCCGGATCGGGCACGCTCACCTCAAAGCCCGAGCCCTCAACGTCGCCAAACATATCGAAGAACGACGTCTGGCCGCTCGCGCGGTCCTTCTGGCGCTTTACCGCGGCATCGATGATGTTCTCGGGGTTGTTCTTGTCCACAAAGTGCATCATCTGGCGACGCGGATACCCCGTGGAGTCGAAGGCGCCTGCCTTGATCAGCGATTCGATCACGCGACGGTTGGCCTGGCTCGAGTCCACGCGCTCGACAAAGTCGTGCAGCGTCTTAAACGGACCGCCCGCCTCGCGCTCGGCGATAATCGCCTGCGCCACGCCGGTGCCCACGCCGCGGATACCGGCCAGACCAAAGCGCACGCCTTCCTTGGTAGCCGTGAACTCGGTACCGGACTCGTTGACATCTGGCGACAGCACGGGGATGCCGTCGTGACGGCACGCCGAGACGTAGTGCACGATCTTGTCGGTCTTACCCGTATAGGACGTCAGAACGGCCGCCATGTACTCATGCGGATAGTGCGCCTTGAGCCATGCCGTCTGCATAACCAGGATGGCGTAACCGGCGGAGTGCGACTTATTGAAGGCGTAGGACGCGAACTCAAGGACATCGTCCCAAATCTTCTGGGCGACCTCGCGCGTGTAGTTGTTCTTGATAGCGCCATTCATCCAGTGGTCGTAAGTGGTCTCGTCCGAGCCATCCTCCCAGTGGAGCACCGTCGACGTGAGCAGCTTAATCTTTTTCTTAGCCACGGGCTTACGGATACGCGAGTCCGATTCGCCCTTGGAGAAGCCGCACATCTCGACGGAGATGAGCATAACCTGCTCCTGGTAGACCATGGTGCCGTAGGTTTCGCCCAGGATGTCGTCCAGACGGTCGTCGTAGGAGACGGCCGGCTCCTTGCCGTTCATACGGTTGATGTAGGACGAGACCATGCCGGCGCCCAGCGGGCCCGGGCGGTACAGGGCGATCAATGCCACGACGTGTTTGTACTCGGTGGGCTTCATGTTCTTGATCGTGGCCGTCATGCCGGCGGACTCGACCTGGAAGACGCCGGCGGTGTGGCCGGAGCCCATGAGCTTAAAGATCTCGGGATCGTCAAAGGGAATCTCTTCCTCTTTGATGTCGATGCCGAAGTTCTTTTTGATGTTTGCCTTGGCCTTGGAGATAACCGTCAGCGTGCGCAGGCCCAAGAAGTCCATCTTGAGCAGGCCCATGTCGGCGACGGTATGGCCCTCGTACTGGGTAATCTCGACGCCGCCCTTGGTGTCGAGCTTGGTGGGCACGTGCTCGTTGACGGGGTCGCGGCAGATCAGAACGGCGCACGCGTGCACGCCCTCGCCACGGGTGAGGCCCTCGATCGAGAGCGCCGTGTCGATGATGCGGCGGGCGTCGTCGTCCTTTTTATAGGCCTCGGCAAAATCGGGGTTAAACAGATCCTCTTTGCCGGGTTGCTTTTCGAGCACCTGCTTGAGCTTGACCTTGGGGTCGCTCGAGACCATCTTGGACAGGCGCTGGCCCATGTAGACCGGGTAGTCCAGGACGCGCGCGGCGTCGTTGATGGCCTGCTTGGCCTTGATGGTCGAGTAGGTGATGACGTGGGTGACCTTCTCGGGGCCGTAGAGCTGGCGAACGTGCTCCACGACCTCGAGGCGTCGCTCATCGTCGAAGTCCATATCGATATCGGGCATCTCGGTACGTTGCGGGGACAGGAACCTCTCGAACATCAGGCCGTTCTCGAGCGGGTCGAACGCGGTGATGTTCATGGCGTAGGCGACGATAGCGCCGGCGGCCGAGCCACGGCCGGGGCCGACGCCGATGCCGTTGTCCTTAGCCCATTGCACGTACTCGGCAACGATCAAAAAGTAGGCGGCAAAGCCCTTGTCGCAGATGACCTTGTATTCGTACTCAAAGCGCTCTTTGATGTTGACGCCACCGATCTCGCGCGTGGCCCAGTCGTCGCCATAGTGCTGGCGCAGGCCCTTCTCGCACTCGCGGCGGAACTGGCTCTCGTGCGTCTCGCCGGGATCGAGCAACGGAAAGCGCGGCAGGATGATAGAGTCCCAGTCCAGCTCAACGTAGCACTTGTCGGCGATCTCGAGCGTGTTGTCGCAGGCCTCGGGGCAATACGGGAACATCGCCCGCATCTCCTCCTCGGTCTTCATGTAAAACTCCGAGCCGGTCATGCGCATGCGGTTGGGGTCATCGACCTTGGCGTTCATGCCAATACACATGATGACGTCCTGCACGGGCGCATCCTCGCGGCGCAGGTAGTGGAAGTCGTTGGTGGCGATGACCTTGACGCCCACCTGCTTGGCGATGTCGATGAGCGTGCGGTCCATCTGCTCGTCAGTCAGGCCGTTGTCGGTGGTGATGCCGTGTTCCTGGATCTCGATGTAGAAGTCACCGGGCTCGAAGGTATCACGGAAGGTCTCGGCCCACTTGATGGCGCCCTCCAT
>CABUZF010000166.1 GCA_902495985.1 uncultured Collinsella sp. | reverse complement strand
GTGCCTGTCCCCTTTGTGGTGGTTTTTGGCGCGGATGGGTTAGTTGAGGGCGGCTTGGGCTAGGCGAGCTTCGGCGTCCTCCTCGGTGACGCCCAAGGCCACGGCGAACTCCTCGATGGAGCGGCGCTTGGCCTCCTTGAGTACGCGCATGTAGTAGGAGCTGGGTTTTTTATCAGCTTCCTCGGCCTGGCGAATGCGGTGCATCATGGTCTTTGCCACGCGGACCGTCTCGGGCGCGCCCAGCTTGAGCTGCTGCTTAAAGTGTGTCTCCTCAAGCGAGCTGTTGCGCTCGGTAAAGGTGTCGCACTCCAACTCGTCATAGTGGCTCAGCAGGTGCTCGGCATCTTGCTGCGAGATGGCGGCGTGCAAACGGTCGGCCTGCGCCACGGGGTACATGAGGATCGTCTGCGCATGTCCCTGCTTGGTCTCGAGTAGCAGCATGGGCTGCGGTGTGTCGTCCCTAAAACCGACGACGGTGCAGACTCCCTGGCCCGGATGAATGACGTGTTGACCGATTGAGAACATGCTACCTCCAACTTATACGAATTTACGTATGTCTAGAATAACACGCTGACGTGCGCAAACCCGTACTTTATGCAGGAAAAGCACACAACTCTGATAGGTAAGAGTATTCGATAACAGACGCAGCTCATTCACACCTTTATGCATTTTCAACGCCTGCATAATCTGCAGGCAGACCGGCATCTTTGAGTGACTCCATACAAGCTGTAGTCATTTTTGTGCATATGCAATATCTATTAGCTTTACCCTGCGACAGTAGTTACTGCTTGTGATAGAGTGCTACAAACTCTGGCTTTTGCCCTACGAGTGACCAAGAGCTCGGGGGCTTTAACACAAGGAGGATCTATGCCCGAGAAGATTGAAGAGCTGGTACGCGCTGCGCTTGCTGCGGCCCAGGAGGCCGGCGACCTTTCCGCATTTGAACTTGACGATTGCGCTATCGAGCGACCGGCTGACACTTCTCATGGCGAGTGGACCTCCACCATGGCCCTGAAGTCCGCCAAGCTGGCCCACTGCGCCCCGCGCAAGATCGCCGAGGCCATCGTTGCCCATATGCCCGAGGACCCCGCGATCGAGAAGGTCGAGATCGCAGGCCCCGGCTTCATCAACTTCTACCTCTCCGTTGCCGTCAAGAACGCCATCTTTGGCGAGGCCCGCGAGAAGGGCATGGACTTCGCTAAGTCCAACGTCGGTGGCGGCCTGAAGACCCAGGTCGAGTTCGTCTCCGCCAACCCCGTCGGCCCCATGCACATCGGCCATGGCCGCTGGGCCGCTCTGGGCGACTCCCTTTGCCGTGTTATGGATCACGCCGGTTACGACATTCAGCGCGAGTTCTACATCAACGACCACGGCTCTCAGATGAACACCTTCGGCAACTCCATCAGCACGCGCTATATGCAGCTTGCCGACATCATCGCCAAGCAGGGCGTGGATATCGACGAGGCTCACAAGCTTCTGATCGCCGACCGCGACGCCTTTGTTGCCGACGAGAACGACGAGCACCCCGAGACCCATCCGTATCAGGACAACTTTGCCGAGACCCTGGGCAAGGACTCCTATGGCGGCGACTACATCATCGACGAGGCTGCCGAGTTCTGGCGCACCGACGGCGATAAGTGGGTCGACGCCGACCCGCAGGAGCGTATGGAGAGCTTCCGCGAGCGCGGCTATGTGAAGATGGTCGACAACATGCGCGACCTCTGCCACGCCGTCAATTGCGACTTCGATCGTTGGTACTCCGAGCGTTCGCTGTATGTGAAGGACACCGAGGGTGAGACCGCCGGCACCTCCGCCGTCGACCGCGCTTTTGAGAAGCTCGACAAGATGGGCTACCTCTACACCAAGGACGGCGCCCTGTGGTTCCGCTCCACCGACCTGGGCGATGACAAGGACCGCGTCCTGATCAAGTCCGATGGTGAGTACACCTACTTCGCCTCCGACGTTGCCTATCACTGGGATAAGTTCCAGCGCGTCGACCACGTCATCGACATCTGGGGTGCCGACCACCACGGCTACATCGAGCGCGTCCGCTGCGTCTGCGACGCCCTTGGCTATCCCGGCAAGTTTGAGGTTCTGCTGGGTCAGCTCGTCAACCTGCTGCGTAACGGCAAGCCCGTCCGAATGTCCAAGCGCAAGGGCACCATGGTGACCCTGCAGGAGCTCGTCGACGAGGTCGGCTCCGATGCCGCTCGCTACACGCTCATCTCAAAGAGCTCCAACCAGATGGTCGACTTCGATATTGAGGCCGTTAAGAAGCGCGACAACTCCAACCCGGTCTATTACGTGCAGTATGCTCACGCCCGCGTGTGCTCCATCCTGCGCCGTGCCGCCGACGTTACGCCCGAGCAGGCTGACGAGATGGGCATGAAGGCCGTCGCCGAGAAGGCCATCGGCGAGAACGTCGATTACTCGCTGCTGACCGACCCGACCGAGCTTGCCCTTTCGCGTAAGCTCAACGAGCTCACCGACCTCATCGCCAGCTGCGCTCGCGACCGCGCCCCGTTCCGTCTGACGCACTTTGCCGAGGAGCTTGCCGGCGACTTCCACAGCTTCTACGCTGCCTGCCAGGTGCTGCCGAGCGAGGGCCGTCCCGTCGACCCCGAGCTTTCGCGTGCCCGTCTGGCCGCTTGCGATGCCGTCCGCGTGACGCTCGCCCTGGTGCTCACCCTTGTTGGTGTCTCCGCTCCCGAGCAGATGTAAGCTGCGGGTCATTTAACCGTGTAGGTTCGGCTTTGCTGAGCCCTATAAGCCCGATCTCCATGCGGAGGTCGGGTTTTTTGCAAACGCCGACGTATTGACGAATTTGGAACTGCTGGAAATACGAAACTATGCCGGTTCACTACGATGAATATGAGAAATTCCAACCACGCCAGCTTTTCGCAAAAAAGTGCAGGGCATCTACCTGCGGTTTTAGTTCAACAAGTTTCGGAGTGGTCACGGTTGAGCGATTCATCGTAGTAAACCGCCATAGTTTTGGCGGAGGCAGTCAGATTTGTGGGTGTTAAACCAAAGAGTGCCCCTTTTGACTAGTCGTTTAAGAGCGTTCCCAATGACTAAGTTGCAGGTGGCGGCGGTTGTGTTACACTAACGCTGCGTATATGACGCAATCATCTCGATACAGATCAATGATGTCCGTCGTTTTGAACGGAACTAGACTGTTTAGCCGCCCTGAAGGTTTATGCAGGGAGCATGTGATCACAGGGCTTGAAAAGAAAGTTGAGCAAACACTGTGTCTGATCAACAGCAAGAAAACGAAATAACGACGACGCAAGCCGCTCCCGCTGCACCGGTTGCGTCGGACCAGGTCGCGGCGCCCGCGCATGCCTCGGCTCCTGAGACGCCTAAGGCTGCTTCGACGCCTACGCCTGCAGCGGCTGAGAAGGCCGTGCCTGCAACTGGTGAGGAGGCTGCTCCGGCAAAGTCCAAGCGCACGCGCCGCACGGCCAAGCCTGCCACTGACGGCGAGGAGGTCACCAAGCCCAAGCGCCGTACCACGCGCACGACGCGCGCCAAGCGCATCGTTGCAGCTGACTCCTCGGCGCCGATTTCCGATGAGGTCGCGCAGGCACGTGCGTTGGCGCAGATTAGCGAGGCTCAGGTGGTGCGCGCCCGCCGTCGTGCTGCCGAGCGCGAGGCTGCGGCTCTGACCGAGCTTGCAGCTCCGTCTGTGCCCGAGACGCCTGCCGCCACCGAGACCCCTGTCGCCGACCAGCCGACCGAGAAGCCGGTACCGCGCACACGCCGTCGCACGGCTGCTAAGGCCGAGCAGGTTGCCGATCAGGTAACCCCCGAGCTCACTGAGGCTTCGGTCCGTTCCGCGGCAGGGGAGGGCACATCGCCTGTTGAGCTCGCTGCGCCTGTCGAGGCCAGCGAAGTTCCCGTTGTCGATCCGGCTTTGCGCCCGCACCGTCGCGGTC
>CABUZF010000165.1 GCA_902495985.1 uncultured Collinsella sp. | reverse complement strand
TTGGAGTGCACCGTCGAGACCGGATCGGCGATGGCCTGCGCAAACGCATTGCCGCCCACGCCATAGGTCGCGGCCGAAACAATCGGCTTGGCCGAGCCCTCGCCAAAGCGCTTGGCCTTGGACTTGGCGCGGTTCTTCTTGGACATGCGCTACTCCTCCCCCATGAGCTCGCCGGCGTTGCGGCGCAGCCACTCAAAGCACAGCGCCGTGGTCGCCTGGGCAACATTGAGGCTCTCGGTCATGCCACGCTGGGGAAGCTTGGTCAAAAAGTCGCATTTCTCGAGCACCAGGCGCGAGATGCCGTCGCCCTCGGAGCCCATGACGAGCGCCACGCGGCCCTCGAAGGGAGCATCCCAGCAACTGCCTTCGGCGTGCTCGGAGGCACCGCCCACCCAAAAGCCAGCGGCCTTAAGATCGTCGAGCGCACGGGCGATGTTGGGCACCTGCGCGATAGGCAGATGCATGACGGCGCCGGCTGAAGTCTTGTAGCTGCCGACGGTCACACCGGCGGCGCGCTTGTTGGCAATGATGACGCCCGTCGCGCCCACGACCTCGGCGGAGCGCACGATGGCGCCAAAGTTGCCGTCGTCGGTCACATGGTCGAGCACGACGACGAGCGCCGGACCGTCGCCCGCACGGTCGAGGATATCGGCAACATCGGCATAGGGGAAATTGCCCACCTCGAGCGCAATGCCCTGGTGAGCGCCATGGCTCGACAGCGCATCGAGCTGCGCGCACGGCACATACTTAATGCGGACGCCTGCAGCGTTGAGGTCGTCGACCAGGCGCGACAAGGCGGCATCGCGCTCCCCGCCCTCAGCGATGAGCGCGCACTTGACGGGAAAGCCGGTACGCAGCGCCTCGGCGGCAGCACGGCGACCTTCGATAAACTCGCCCTTGGGAACCTGGACGTTATCGCGGCTACGCTCGCGCTGCGGGCGAGCAGCCTGTGAGCGCTCGCGCTGGCCCTTGGGAGCGGCAGCGCGGTCGTTGCGGCGAATCGGACGCGAGCCAGAAGCAGCCTGCTTGCCTCCACGCGATGCACGCTTGCGATTGTCGGCCATAAAGCGGCCTCCTTTAAATACTTTTCAAACAGGACAAAAGAAGCGACCGCTTAAGACGAATAGCTCAAGCGGTCGGTACGGGTTTTCCAAGTGCCCGAGATTGCCGTGAAAGAGGAGCGACGCGTACTTGAGTACGCGAGCGACGGTTTGAACGGCAAGGTCGGGTGCTTGGGAAACTCGCGGGGATTAGAGAGATTTGATACGGGTGCCGGCGGCGGTATCCTCAATGGTGAGGCCCAGATCCTTGAGCTGGTCGCGGATGGCGTCGGCCAGATCCCAGTTCTTGGCGGCGCGGGCCTCGGCGCGGGCCTCGAGAATCTTGGCAGCGGCCTCGTCCACGTCGTCACCCGTGTAGGCAACCAAACCGGCGGCAACGCCCAGCAGGCCCAGCGGCAACTCGACCTTGGGCTCGGGGAGCTCAACGCCAAGCGTATCGAGCAGCTCGGCCAGCGTGTCGGCGGCGGCAAGCGCGGCGGCCTTGTCGGCAGCGTCGCCCGCCTGCTCCAGGTACTGGTTGCACTCGGTCACAAAGCCAAAGACGGCACCCATGGCACCAGCGGTGTTAAAGTCGTCGTCCATGCACTCCTTAAAGGTGGCACGAGTCTCGGCGGCCTTGGCGGCAAACGCCTCGGCGGCAGCCGCATCGGCATCGGCCGTCGCATGGTTCGCGGCCCAGCGCAGGTTCTCGACCGTACCGGCGATACGCGTGAGCGAGTTCTCGGCACCCTCCAGGCGCTCCCAAGAAAAGTCGAGCGGCGAGCGATAGCTCGTCTGCAGCATCAGCAGGCGCAGGGCGGCAGCGGAGTGCTGTTCGAGGACCTCGGCCAGCGTAAAGAAGTTGCCGAGTGACTTGGACATCTTCTCGCCGTCAACCAGCAGCATGCCCGTGTGCATCCAGGTGTTGGAGAAGCCCTGGTGCCAGGCGCAGGTGGCCTGGGCGCACTCGTTCTCGTGATGCGGGAAAGCAAGATCGGAGCCACCGCCGTGGATATCGATCGGGGTACCCAGGTAGCGATGCACCATGGCGGCGCACTCGGTGTGCCAACCGGGACGGCCCTCGCCCCAGGGGCTCGGCCAGCTGGGCTCGCCGGGCTTGGCGGCCTTCCACAGGGCAAAGTCGAGCGGGTCGATCTTGTCCTCGTTCTCCTCGATGCGCGCACCAACCATAAGGTCGTCGATGTTGCGGCCCGAGACCTGACCATAGTTGGGATCGCTGCGCACGGCAAAGTACACATCGCCGTTATCGGCTGCGTAAGCGTGGCCCTGCTCGATAAGCGTCTTGATCATGGCGATCATGGGGCCGATCTCCTTGGTGGCGCGGGGGCGCACATCGGGATCGAGCACGTTGGCGGCGCGCATGACGCCGATGAACTTGTCGGAGAACTCCGTCGCGACCTCGGCAGCCGTACGGCCCTGCTCGTTGGCGCGCTTGATGATCTTGTCGTCGACATCGGTGAGGTTCTGGGCGAACGTGACCTCGTAGCCGCTCGCGATGAGCCAGCGTCGAATCACATCGAAGCTGATGAACGTGCGGGCATTGCCGATGTGGATGTTGTCGTAGACCGTGGGGCCGCACACGTACATGCGAACCTTGCCGGACTCGATGGGCTGGAACTCTTCCTTTTTATGGGTAGCGCTGTTGTAGATACGCATTCGTTACTCCTTAACGGTTTTCTGTAGCAGGCAGACGGCCCAGGCGCCGATTCCCTCGCCCTGGCCTTCCCAACCGAGCTTTTCGGTCGTAGTGGCGGCGACGCCTACATTTTCGACGTCAACGCCCAGGGCATGGGCAAGGTTGGCGCGCATGGCATCGCGGTGCGGGGTGATCTTGGGTTGCTGACAGGCAATGGTGCAATCGGCATCGACAAACTCAAAGCCCAGCTCGCGCGCATAGTCCATCACGCGAGCGAGCAGCACCATCGAATCAGCACCCTCGTAGGCAGGATCGGTGTCGGGGAATAGCTTGCCGATGTCTCCCCCGCGGCAGGCGCCCAGAATGGCGTCGGCCAGCGCGTGCGCGAGCACATCGGCATCCGAGTGGCCCAGCAGACCGCGCTCGTAGGGAATGTCGACACCGCCGATAATACATCGACGCCCCTCCACCAGACGGTGAACATCGTAGCCGTGTCCAATGCGCAGGTTACTGAACATGGGGAAGGTCCTCTCCCTCGGCCATGCGGCCAAGCAGAATCGCGGTTACGGGACGCAGGTCCTCGGGCACCGTCACCTTAAGGTTATCGCGCGGGCTCTGGACGCAGCGGACACGCCCACCCGTGCGCTCGACCAGCGACGAATCGTCCGTGCCGATAAAGCCCTCAGCAATCGCCGCGGCATGGGCGCGTTTCATGGCGTCGACACTAAAGATCTGCGGCGTCTGCGCGGCCCAGTACAGCTCGCGCGGCGGCGTCTCGACGATGTTGTCGCCGTCGACGATCTTGAGCGTGTCAATCGCGGGCTGACCGCACACGACACCGTCGAGGGCACGGTCGCTCACGAGCACGTCGATAGCGTGGTCGATGGCCTCGGTAGTAATGAGCGGACGAGCGCCATCGTGAATGGCAACGTATTCAAAGCCCGCCGGAACCGCATGCACGCCGGCACGGGTGGAATCCTGACGGGTATCGCCGGCATCGGCAAAGCTGATGGGCGTGTCATAGTCAAACGGGTCGATGGCAAGGCGGCGCATCTCGGCACGGCGCTCGGCAGGACACACCACCACGATATGGCCGACCTTGTCGCTACGATCAAACGCGCGGATGGACCAGCTCATGAGCGGACGGCCCGCCACGTTAACGAGCTGCTTGCCGCCGGGATTTCCAAAGCGCTGACCGCTGCCGCCGGCAACGACCACGGCGCATACGGGCGCCATTATGCGTTCCCCTGTTTGGTGCCCTTCATGCGGTACAGCGAGTCCGCAAGAAT